>NZ_JACHKA010000001.1:1800000-2007500 GCF_014203955.1 Sphingobium lignivorans | reverse complement strand
ATCGCATCGCGGCGACGCGGGAGGCCGGGGCAGGCTACTACAGCCCCTATATCGGGCTTGCGCGCGATCTGGCCAAGCTGTTCGGCGCGTTTCGCACGGCGCAGTATCAATATCTGCCGGCACTGGCGATCGGGCGGGGAGACGAGACCCGGCTGCAGCTCAACGAAGCGCCCTCCTTCCAGAATCCACGCTCGGTGCTGGTGGTGCCGATGCCGCCGATCGGCCCTGCGATGCCGCCCGTGCTGCGCCCGCGAGCGAAAGGCATGATGTGCCTGAATCGGCCTGATCTGGAGTTGCCGATCGAGGGCGCAGCGCTGTTCTATGCAACATCCTATGCGGGGGATCTTTCGCTCCGGATCAGGACCGAAGACGGCGGGACCACGGACTTGCCGCTGTCGCCCGACCCGGCCCGTGGTGCCTTTGTGGTGACTGCGCCGGGCGATCGCAAACCCACGGAACGTGTGAGCGAGGCCATGCTGCACGGGCGCTGGGGCTTCGATGATTTCGAGGGACCGTCGGTCCACGTGCAGACCGTCGCGCCCGCTTCGTGGAAGGCCGAGCAGACGAATGTCGTGGTCGGCCGCGAACAGCCGCTCGTGCTGCGCGGCGAGGGCGCGGCCTGCATCGAGAAGGTGGAGCTGCGCGATGCGGCGGGCGCGCTGCGGGGCCTGACCTGGAAAGCCAACTCGGCGCAGGACGTGACGGTGACGCTCCCGCTCGAGGACATGGCGCCGGGGTCCCTGACTTTGCTTGTGTCGCATTACGGCGCCGAGAACCCCACCGTGCTGCCGCTCAAGGCGCTGCGCGAGGCCAGTCGTCTGGATGGCTTTCTGCTGCATGCAGGAGACAAGGCCGGTGTCCTTTCGGGCGCCCGGCTCGATCAGGTCGCCCATCTCCAGATCGGCGAGGCCCGCTTCACGCCAGGACATCTCGCGCGCGCCAAGGGCGGGGACCGGCTCGAACTCGCCAGCGAAGCGCCGATCACCGCGCAGCCCGGGGAAGCACAGGCCCGTGTGACCATGCGGGACGGGCGAACAGCGAATGTGCGCGCCACCATCGCGACCGCCAGGCCCAGTGCGGTCGTCGTCGATCGCAATGTCTCCATGCCCGCTGTCCCGGACGCTCTCGCGCTGGAGCTGCCGGAGGACATTGTGCCGCCGGCTGCCCGCCTCACATTTTCCCTGCGTTATGCGAAAGGTGGCATCGGCGCGCAGGACGCGATCGAGATCGCCACGGCTGATGGCACTGCCAGTCATCGGTTGAGTGTCGCGGACGGGGAGTTGCAGCGCATTGGCACGGATGTCGCCGTCGCGACGATCGAACCTCAGGCGCTGCTTGGTGCGGGCGCTGTTGGCGAGATCCGTTTCCGGCCGAGCCGGGGCGATGTCTCGGGTGACTGGCAGCCGCTGGTGCGGATCGTCCGCCTGCCTGCCGTCGAGCGTGTCGCTTGTCCCTCGGAAGGGGGCGATTGTCGCCTGGAGGGACGCGACCTGTTCGTGATCGCCGCGATTGCCGACGATGCGCTGTTCGCGCGGCCAGTCACGGTCCCGGACGGCTTCGTCGGCACCAGTCTTTCATTGCCCCGTCCGCAGGGGGACAGCCTCTATCTGCGCCTTCACGATGCTCCGGAGTCGGTGGTGCGGCTGAGGCTCGCTGATCGGCCCTGAGGTGGCGGGGGTGGACTTCACGTAAATCGGCGCGTCATGGCCGGAATGACGTTGGCTCAGCAGTCTTCCGGCGTTTATCAGCGCGATCGGCGATCGCGCAGCTGGCACGGGGCAGGGAAGGGGAAAAGTCGATGGAGCGCCTCTCGGTTCTGGACATGCACACATGCGGGGAGCCTGTCCGCATCGTCACCGGCGGCTATCCCGCGCTGGTTGGCGACGACATCCTGGCCAAGCGACGCGACGCGCGGGCGCATCATGACCATCTCCGACGCGCGCTGATGCTCGAGCCTCGCGGTCATGCCGGCATGTATGGCGTGATCCCCGTCGCGCCGACACAGCCCGGCGCCGCGGCGGCCGCCCTCTTCACGCATAATGAGGGATACAGCACCATGTGCGGTCATGCGACCATCGCACTGGGCAAGTGGCTGGTCGAAAGCGGACAGGTGACCGCATCCGGTGGGAATGTAAGTTTCGGGCTGGAATTGCCCTGCGGCGTGGTCGAGGTGACATGCCTGATCCGGGAAGGCCAGGTCGTCGAGACGAGCTTCGTCAGCGTGTCGGCCTTTCTCGCCGGCCGCGATATCGCGCTGGATGTGCCGGGATTGGGTCGCGTCACATGCGATCTGGCTTATGGCGGGGCCTATTATCTCATCCTGCCCAGCTCATCGCTCGGCATCGATCTCCTCAACGCGCCATTGGCGCAACTGATCGAGCTTGGCACGCAAATGACCGCTGCGGGACGGGCGCAGCTCGACATCCGCCATGAGGAAGCGCCCGATCTTGCCTTTCTCTATGGCACGATCCTGATCGATGATGCGGCGCCGGATCAGCCCACGTTCAATCTGTGTGTCTTCGCGGAAGGCCAGATCGATCGCAGCCCGACCGGCAGCGGCGTCACGGCGCGTCTGGCGCGCGATCATGCGCGCGGGCTGATCGCGCCCGGCATGACCCGTCGCTTCGCCGGGCCGACGGGCGGGGCATTCAGCGCATCGGTCGTCTCCACCGAAGAGGCGGATGGGCGCATGACATGCCGGGTCCGCGTGGCCGGCCAGTCAAGCTATACCGGCACCGCGGAGTTCCAACTGCGGGAGGATGATCCGCTCCGCTATGGCTTCACGCTGCCGGCACGCTTTGCCGACCTTCCGGCACTCTGACGATGCGAGCCGGGCGCGGCGCCTGCCGCTCGGGCGCCGGGACCAGATCATGATGTTGCTGACCTGATCCCGGCTGTGGACGCCCCGACAAGCGCCTTCAGGGATGGGGCAGGCCTTCCTCAGGCATGCCCATGCGGCGCTTCTCGGCGCGTACCATGTCCGCGACGTCCGCAAGCAGCTTCTTGGCATCGTAAACGATGCCGTCCTTCACGGTGTACGAGACGCCGCCGACCCGTTCGAGCTGCTGGGTCTGCTCGTTCAGGCGCAGCGCACCGGTGCCGTACAGGGTCTTGAGATTCTGCAGCGGGTTTTCCTTGAGGATCACGAGGTCGGCCAGCTTGCCGACCCGCACCGTCCCGATCGGCGGCACGGGCTGGCCCTTGGGCTCATAAAGCGTCAGGGCGCCGTTGAGCGTGGCGGCAGTGATGACCTGGGAGGGATTGAAGCCCGCTTCCTGCAGCAGTTCCAATTCCTGGATATAGCCAAAGCCATAAGGCTGATAGATGAAGCCGGAGTCGGAGCCCGTCGTCACGCGCCCGCCGATCGTCTTGTAATCGTTCAGCAATCTCATGAACTTGTGGTAGAAATTCTTCCATTTGACCTCGATTTCCGTGGTCCAGTCGAAGAAATAGGAGCCATGGTTCACGCGTGATGACTGGTAGAATTGCCACAGCTGCGGCATGGTATATTTGTCATGCCAGTCCGCGTTGCGCAGGCGCATGAGGTCGCGCCCGGCGACGTAGATGGTCATCGTGGGATCGAAGGTGACGTTGTTGGCCTTCTGCTCCTTGAGATAATCCCACCATTGCTCGGAACCGGGCTCCGCGCTTTCCGCCGCGAGATTGGCGACGTTCCCGAAGCGGTCCTGCTCGTCCATATAGTTGTAATCGACCGGCCAGTTCTGGATCGCGCCGTTCTTCAGCATGGATTCGAAGTGGCCATAATAATGGGTCACCGTGCCGAGGCCGGCGCGACCGAATTCCAGCGCGCTCATGCGGGCGACGCCGACCTGCGAGATGTGCGCGACGGTGCCGAGATTGAGCTTCTTCGCTTCGTCCGTGATGGCGACGAGGACTTCGGGCGGCTGATCCTCGTTGGCCGAAATCTTGATGCCGTCGATGCCCTGCTTGGCGGCCCAGCGAATCCATTCGCGGACCTTTTTGGGCGTGTTCGCGCGTCCGCCGGTCCATCCATTTCCCTGTCCCGGGCGCTGATAGACGAAGATGCGCGGGGCGACGATCTCGTTGCGGGCGGAGCGTGCGCGCTCGCTGAGCGAGATTTCGAAAGGTGCCAGATCGACGCCGCGCACGGTGGTCACGCCATGCGCGAGCCACAGCTTGTATGAATAGGAGAGATCCGGGGCCTTGTCCGCGCTCGATCCATGTACGTGCATGTCGATGAAGCCGGGCGTCATGAACATGCCCGTGGCATCGAGTTCATAGTCGAAGTCGCGCGGCTCGCGCCCTTCCTTGAGCGGCAGTCCGGGTGTTCCGGCGGGCTTGATGTCGGCAATGACATTGTTCTCGATCACGATGTCGACCGGGCCACGCGGTGGAGCGCCCGAGCCGTCGATCAGCGTCACGCCGCGAATCACCATCTTGCGGAATGGCCCAACGCCTTCGCCATTGCGCGCGGGCGCGGGATAGGCGCCTGCGCGCTCCGGCACGGCCTCGACGGCCTTCTTCTCCTGCGCGGCAGCACTGCCCGGTGCGAGCGTGAATGCGGCGGCCATGGCGCAGATCGCTGCCATGGACTGGCTGAACGGGAACCCCTTCAATGGCTTCATAGCGAACCCCCTGTGGAAACGCTTCTGGTCTGACGTGTCCTGCGACCGTCGCGGCTGTGCTTCCCAGTCGATTGAAACAGCGACTTGATGCGCACGATGTATACGATATACTCCTGTGTCGGCCTGTCAACGCGGCAGCGAAGTCTGTCTATCGATCGGGCCGGTGCTATCACCGGAGGGGGAGCCGGAGAGCCTGACGAGAATGCAGGCCGATCAGGCTCAGACTTGCTGCTGCCGGTCCGCAAGGGTGCCAGGCGGCCACGAAGACGGCCGGGAAAGGGGGACTCCAGGGAATGCGCGGACGGATCATGAATGGAAATGCCGGGCGTTGCGGTGCTGCCCCGATACGGGTCTTCTCTTCATTCACTCGGGGCGGCCTCGCCATGACGGAGCGTGTCTCGCCGTGACCTGGATCGTCAAGGTCGCGCTGCAGCGGCCCCTTACGTTCATCGTGATGGCGATCCTCATCGCGCTTGCGGGCCTCTCGGCGATCCTGCGCCTGCCCGTGGACATCTTTCCCGCGATCCGCATTCCGGTGATCGCCGTCGCCTGGGAATATGGCAATCTGCCCGCGGACGAGATGGCCTCCCGCATCATCGCCCCCTTCGAGCGGGCGCTGACGACCACCGTCAACAATATCGAGCATGTCGAGAGCAAGTCGCTGCGCGGCAAGGCGGTGGTGAAGATCTTCCTCCATCCCGGTGCCGACCTGCAGACGGCCACCGCGCAGGTCACATCGGTTTCACAGACCCTCATCAAGAATATGCCGCCGGGCACCAACGCGCCGCTCATCCTCAATTTCGATGCGTCGACCGTCCCCATTCTCCAGCTTGCCGTCTCCGGGGAGGGCATGACGGAGCAGCAGTTGCTCGATCTGGGGCAGAACCAGATTCGACCCCGGCTGGTGACGGTGCCCGGCGCCGCCGTGCCGAGCGCCACGGGCGGGAAGGAGCGGCGGATCGAGATCGACATCGACCCGCAGGCGCTCCAGTCCAAGGGGCTTTCGGCCGTGGACGTCACCCGGGCCATCGCGGCGCAGAACCAGATCAGCCCCGCCGGCTTCGTGAAGATCGGGGCCAATCAATATGCAGTGAGACTCAACAATGCGCCGGACTCGATCGAGGGACTAAACGACCTGCCGGTCAAGGTGGTGAACGGCGCGACGATCTACATGCGCGATGTGGCGCATGTGCTGGACGGGAGCGCGCCGCAGGAGAATGTCGTCCATGTCGGCGGCAATCGCTCGGTGCTGCTGACCGTGCTCAAGAACGGCGCGACGTCGACATTGGCCATCGTCGAAGGCGTGAAGGGCATGGTTCCCTCGATCCTCGCCGGACTGCCGGACTCGATCAAGGTTCTCCCGATGGGGGACCAGTCGCTGTTCGTGAAGGCGGGCCGTGTCCGGCGTGGTGCGGGAAGGCTTCATCGCCGCAGCGCTGACGTCGCTCATGATCCTGCTGTTCCTCGGCTCCTGGCGACCCACCGTCATCATTGCCCTCTCCATTCCGCTGGCGGTGCTCGCAGCCATCGCCACGCTCGCGGCGTTCGGCCAGACCCTTAACGTCATGACGCTGGGCGGACTGGCACTGGCGATCGGCATCCTTGTCGACGACGCCACCGTGACGATCGAGAACATCAACTGGCATCTCGAGCAGGGCAAAGGCGTGGTGCGCGCGATTCTCGACGGCGCGGCGCAGATCACTCAGCCCGCCTTCGTGTCGCTGCTCTGCATCTGCATCGCGTTTCTGCCGATGTTCTTCCTGCCCGGCGTGGCAGGCTATCTGTTCGCGCCCATGGCCATGGCCGTGGTGTTCGCGATGATCGCGTCCTTCATCCTTTCAAGAACGCTGGTCCCGACCATGGCCATGTATCTGCTCCGCCCGATCGGGAAAGGGGAAGATGCCCATCTCGCCGGCAAGGCAGGATCGCGTAATCCGTTCGTCCGGCTCCAGCGCGGCTTCGAGCATCGCTTCGAACGCGTTCATGCGCGCTATGGCGCCATATTGGCCACGGCGATCGCGGGGCGTCGCAAGTTCATCCTGGGGTTCATGGGCTTTGTCCTCGCCTCGATGGCGTTGCTGCCTTTCCTCGGCAGCAATTTCTTTCCCAGCGTCGATTCCGGCCAGATCCTCATGCATGTGCGCGCACCGACCGGTTATCGCATCGAGCAGACATCCGTGCTGTTCGCGCGCGTGGAGCAGGCGGTCGAACGTCTCCTCCCGCCGGGCGAACTGGAATCCATGGCGGATACGATCGGCAACCCGTCGAGCCGGATCAATCTGGTCTACAACAATTCCGGCACGCTCGGGCAGGATGATGGCGACATCATGATAAAGCTGGCTTCCGGTCATGCACCGACAGCGGACCATATCGCGAGGCTGCGGCGCGAGCTGCCGTCCCTGTTCCCCGGTAGCCAATTCTCCTTTCCGCCCGCGGACATCGTGAGCCAGACGCTGAACTTCGGCGCGCCGGCCCCCATCAACATCGAAGTGCGCGGGCGTGATCGGGAAGCGAACCGGCGCTATGCGCTGGCTCTGCTCCGGGCTGTGCGCACCGTCCCGGGCCTCGTGGATGCGCGGCTCGATCAGCCGGCCAATGCGCCGCAACTCCGGGTGGATATCGATCGCTCACGGATCGGTCAGTTCGGGATGACCGCGCAGGACGTCACGAGCAGCCTGTCCACCATTCTCGCCGGCACCGGCCAGTCGGCGCCGGTCTTCTTCATCGATCCGAGCAGCGGCGTGCAATATCCGGTGGTGGCTCAGGCCCCCGAGCGCGATGTCGCATCGCTCGCGGACCTCAGGAACCTGCCGATGGCGTCGGGCGGAGGCGGGCAGCAGACGCTCGGCAACGTCGCGTCCATCAGCCGCGCGGCGACGGCGCCGATCTTCACGACCTACAATCTCCAGCCGACCTACAATATCTATGCCGATATTCAGGGGCGCGATCTCGGCGCCGTCGCCGGCGAGATCCAGGCGATCCTCGACCGCATGGCCCCTGAGGCGCCGAAAGGTTCGGTGGTCGCGCTGCGTGGCCAGTATGAGACGATGCAGACGGCCTTTAGTGGTCTTGGGTTGGGGCTGGTGGGCGCCGTGGTGCTGATCTACCTGCTGATCGTCGTCAACTTCCAGAGCTGGCGCGATCCGTTCATCATCATCACGGCCTTGCCCGGCGCGCTGGCGGGGATTGTCTGGATCCTGTTCATGTCCGGCACGACGCTCTCGGTCCCGGCGCTGACTGGCGCGATCATGTGCATGGGGGTGGCGACGGCCAACTCGGTGCTGGTCGTGAGCTTCGCGCGGGAGCGGCTGGCCGAGGGCGCGGATGCCGCCCGGGCGGCGCTGGAGGCGGGCATGGTCCGCTTCCGCCCCGTGCTCATGACGGCGCTGGCCATGATCATCGGCATGGCGCCGGTCGCGCTCGGGATGGGGGAGGGGGGTGAGCAGAACGCCCCGCTGGGACGGGTGGTCATCGGCGGCCTGATCGTCGCGACCTTCGCCACCCTGTTCCTCGTTCCGGCCATATTCTCGCTGCTGCACCGCAATACGCCCGCCGGGCGGCGTGCAAGCGCGCTCGATCTGGAGCTTTCCCATGCATGATGCCACCCCACCCGAAACACCCGACGCCCTGCCCGCACGCACAGCCAGACGGATGGCGCTCACCGGCGCGGCGGTCCTGCTGGTCATCGCAGCGGCGGGTATCGCAGCGCGGCAATTCGGCGCGACGGAGCAGCGGGCCGATGTCGAGCGGGCCGCGTTGCCGGCGGTCGCGCTGGTGAAGCCGCAGCCCGGGAAAGATACCGGACAGATCGTTCTTCCCGGCGTCCTCGAAGCCAATAATTATGCGGCCCTTTATCCCCGGGTGGATGGCTATGTCCGTTCATGGTCCGCCGATATCGGCGAAAGCGTGAAGGCTGGCCAGGTGCTGGCGCGGATCGACGCACCCGAAATCGCCCAGGCGCTCGCAGAGGCCAAAGCCGGCCATCGGACGGCGCTTGCCAATCAGGAACTGGCCAAGACGACCGCGCAGCGCTGGAGTTCCATGCGCAAGGATGGCTGGGTCTCCGCGCAGGCGCTCGACGAGAAGAGCGGCGATCTCGCGGCCAAGGCGGCGATTGCCGAAGCCGCGAGCGCTAGCGTGCATCGGCTGGAGGCCTTGCAGCGCTTCACCAATATCGTCGCACCCTTTGATGGCGTGGTGACGAGCCGCTCCATCGAGGTCGGGGCTCTGGCACGATCGAGTGGCGCCGTGGATGGGCCTTTCTATACGATCGCGGACGTGACGCGCATGCGCGTCTTCGTCCAGCTTCCGCAGAGCTACAGCGGTGCTGTCCATCCCGGCCTGAAGGCGCGCATGACACTGCCTGAATATCCGGGCGAGACGTTCGAGGCGGTGCTGGTGCGCAGTGCCAACGCGGTCGATCGGCGTTCCGGGTCGGTGCGGATCGAGTTCCAGGCCGGCAATCCGAAGCGAGCCCTCAAGCCGGGCGCTTATGCCGAAGTCACGATCCCGGTTCAAAACCGGACCAGTACGGTTCGGGTGCCGGGCAGTGCCCTTATCTTCGGCGCCAGTGGTCCGCACGTTGCGGTCGTCGAACGCGGCGACAGGGTGCGAATGAAGCCGGTCACGCTCGGCCGGGACGACGGGCAGATGGTCGAGATCGTCGCGGGGCTGACCAGAAACGAACAGGTGGTCGATTCTCCCCCGGAGATTCTCGAGACGGGGGATCGCGTCAGGGTGGCGAGGAGCGCGTCGGCGGAAGCGCCCGCGCCCTGAGCGACGGGCTAGATTCACCCCCGAACAACCGCAGGGCGATTGTCTCGATTTTTAGAATGTAAAAACGCCCTTACGCGTCATAAAATTTCAACAAACCTTCCCATTCCTCGGTTCGACGCATTGCAAAGTATACGATATCCGATATACTTCCCCTCGCTGCTGATTCGAAAAGAGGGGAAATATCTTGCTCACGCGACGCAACATCATGAAAGGCGTTGGCGTGTCGGCTCTTGCCGCCGTGCCGGGAATGAGCCCCGCGCTTGCTGCGCCGGCTCCCGCCAAGGGCGCTTCGGTAACCGGAGCGGAGTCCGCCAAGCTGTTTCTCCCACCCGATGAGGTGGCGCCTGCCACGGTCGATCGGTTGCCTCTTTCCTGGAGCAAGGAACGAACATCCCGGCTTTGCGAAATGCTCAAGGAGCAGGGCTTCGAAGGGATACTCCTCACCAACCAGTGGAACATCATCTACTTCACTGGTCTCTGGCACACCACGACGGAGCGGATGATCCATTGCTTCATCCCGACGGCCACAGGAACGCCGATCTGGTTCTACCCCGCACTCGACCGCGATCTCATTCAGTCCTGGTGGTATGACGATGGCGGGGAGATGTACTTCGACTGGCTGGATGTCGAAGGCACGATGGTCCAGGAAGGGAAGGTAGCGAAAGGGCCCACTAACGATCTTTGGCGCTGGATGCTCCGCCATATCAAGAAGAGGGGTTATGGGGGCAAGAAGCTCGCTGTCGACAAGGAACTGACCCCCACCGCCCAGACCAAGGTCGGGGAAGAAATCGGCACTCCGATGGCTTCGGCCGAACAACTCTGCCTCTACATGCGCATGCGCAAGACGCCGCTCGAAATTGCCCTCACGCGCAGAGCCTATAGCTACTTCGACAAGATCCACGCTTACGCTCGCGACCTCATCCTCACCCACGGCACCGATCTCATGGATTTCGAAGTGGCGCACGCCGCCCGGAAATTCGGCGTCGAGATCATGATGAAGGACCTCGCGCCGGACGGTAAGCCGCACAATGCAGTCGGCATCTCCGTCGGGGTCAATTGCCGGGCCGGCCAGCCCACCGGCTATCCCCATCCCAACCAGTTCTTCTACAATCGCATCCAGAAGGGCCAGGCCCTTCAGGTCTCGGGGGTCGTCCGGATCGGCGGCTGCGGCGGCGAATGCTACCGCCCCTATATGATCGGTCCGCGCACCGGTCACATGGAGAAGATCTGGACCGTCACACGCGACGCCTGCCTCATGCAGAAGGACCTTTCGCGCAAGGGCACGAAATGTTCCGACGTCGCCTATGACATCCACAAGTTCCAGGTGGAGCAGGGTGTCCAGAAATATGTCTATCACCGCCCCGCTCATGGCGAGGGCATGGAAGGCCACCAGCCGCCTTATCTCGCGCTGGGCGATCATACCGTGCTGGATACCGGGATGATGTTCTCGGTCGAGCCCGGTCTGTTCGATCCCGAGACGGGCACGGGCGCCAACTTCTCTGACGGATTCATCGTGAAGGACAGCGGGCCATCGCTTCAGATGTCCCGCCTGCCCTGGAGCGAGGAATGGGCCTGGATCAATATCTGACCAGGAAATGTTTATTGCTTTGAATAATAAAGAAAAATCTTGGGAGCAAACAAAAACGAAAGGGGACTTCCTGTGATTAAGAATGTCCGTATTGGGTCGACTGCGACTGTCATTTCCCGTGCGTTGGGTTCAACGCTCCTGACCACCGGCGCGTTGCTGCTGGTCGCCACGCCGTCCTTTGCTCAGACCGAGGAAGCGGCCCCTCAGGCCGGCGGTTCGGGCGAAGAAATTGTCATCACCGGTTCCCGACTGGTTCGCACGGATCTCACCGCGCCCAGTCCGACCACTGTCATGAGCTCCGAGGACATTGCCCTGTCGGGTAACGTCAGTCTCGAAAAGACGCTGAATGAGTTCCCGCAGCTTGCGGCGGGCAACACCTCCTCGGCGAACATCGGCGGCGGCTCGGGCATTCTGACCGCGAACCTGCGCGGCCTCGGATCGACCCGTACGCTGGTGCTGGTCAACGGGCGTCGCTTCGTGGCGGCGAGCTCCGCGGGCGAAGTCGACCTCGCGAGCATCCCTGATGCGCTCATCAAGCGCGCCGAGATCATCACCGGCGGCGCCTCGGCCGTCTATGGTTCCGACGCCATTGCCGGTGCGGTCAACTTCATCCTCAACGATACGTTTGAGGGTCTGACGATGACGGCGCAGACCGGCATCACGCAATATGGCGATGCGGCTTCGCACAAGATCGACTTCACCTGGGGTACGCAGAGCGACCGCAGCGGCGTCGTGCTTGCCGCCACCTGGGCGAAGCAGGACCAGTTCGACCAGAGCGATCGCTCCTGGTCGCGCATCCCGCTGGGCGAAGTGAACGGTGCGCTGGTCTATGCCGGCTCGGGCAACGTGCCCGGCACGCGCGTCGGCCTGACCGCCGCGCAGCGCGCATCCATCGTGGGCGTGAACATGAATCCGGGGGGCAACTGCACCTCGGTCACCGGCATCACCTTCGATTCGAGCGGGACGCCGCAGGCCTATTGTGCACCGGAAAGCACGTACAACTATGCGCCCTACATGCTGCTGCAACGTCCGCAGGACCGCATCAGCCTCTCGGCTCTCGCCCATTATGACGTGACCGACCGGATCCAGCTCTACGGCGAGACCTATTATGTGAACGCCCGCAACGAGTATCGGCTCGCGCCGGATGCGTTTACGCCCGTGACGCCCGGGGCGCCTTCCCAGACGTTGCTGGTCCCGCAATATGCGACCAACCCGGGCCTGAGCCCGTCAGTCCGCAATTTCTTCATCAACAACGCGGCGATCTTCGATGCGGATGGCGACGGCACGGCCGCTGTCGTCGGCTCGGGCCGTCGCGCGGAAGAGGTCGGCACGCGCGACGCGTTCTTCGAGCGCAATTCGCTTGCCGTCACTCTGGGTGCCCGGGGCGACATGGACCTCGGCGCCGGGAAATGGAACTGGGACACCTTCTTCCAGTATCACCGCAACCGCACGGACAGCCGCTATGAAGGCGTCGTTTCCCAGTCGAGGCTGAGTCTCGGCCTGAACACGATGATCAATTCGAGCGGGCAGGTGGTCTGCCAGACGCAGACGCTCGGTTGCGTGCCGGTGAACATCTTCGGCGAAGGAGCGATCTCGCCCGAGGCAGCGGCGTTCATTTCGCCAAGCCGGGTCTCGCACGACACGTTCGAGCGTTACGTGGCCGGCGGCTCGCTCAGCGGTGTCCTCTTCAATCTTCCGGCCGGCCCTGTCTCGATGGCGCTCGGTGCGGAGTATCGCGAGGACCGCTACAATTTCGTGCCCAGCCCGCAGGATATCGCGGGGGAATATGGTCCCAGCTCCCAGTCACCGCTGTCCGGCAAGATCGACGTGAAGGAAGTGTTCGGCGAGCTGCGCGTGCCGTTGCTCTCGGACATGCCGTTCATCGACACGCTGGCGATCGAAGGCGCAGCCCGCTATTCCGATTACTCGACCGTCGGCGGGGTGTTCACCTGGAAGCTCGGTGGCGAATATGCGCCAGTGCATTGGTTCCGTTTCCGCGGCGCCTATAACCAGGCCATTCGTGCTCCGAACATCGCCGAGCTCTATGGCGCGCGGACCATCGGTTATGTGAACGGTGCGGTCGACTTCTGCGCAAGGACCTCGTCGACGAACGACACCCGCAGTGCGGAACTCAAGGCGCTCTGCGTCGCCACCGGCGTGCCGGCTGGTGACATCAACACCTTCGAGCAGCAGGCGCTGGGCATGAACCAGGAGAGCGGCGGCAATCCCAATCTCCGGGAAGAGAAGTCGAAGACCTACACCATCGGTGCGGTCGTTTCGCCGCCGTTCCTGCCGGGTCTCAACCTCACGGTCGACTACTGGAACGTGGAGATCGAGGACGCGATCACCAGCATCAACAACGCCCAGACCATGGCCGAGTGCGCCGCAAGCCTCAGCCCGTCAAGCGTTGCATGCCAGAACGTCCTGCGTCTGCCGAGCGGCCAGATCGACTATGTCCGTGTTGCCCTGAGCAACATCGGTGCGATGAAGGCCAGCGGTCTTGACGTCCAGGCAGACTATCGCATGTCGCTGCCGTCCGTCCTCAGCCTGGATGGCGATGCGTCGCTGTCTCTCCAGGCCGTGGGCAGCTGGATGTTCGAACGCTCGCTGCAGACGACCAGCGCGTCCGGTCCGCTCGATTGCGCCGGCCACTATGCGGGCGGTTGCTCCTCGGGTTCGGGCGGTTTCATCATTCCGGACTTCAAGCTCAATGTCAGCGCTCGCTACGCCAGCGGTCCGGTGACACTGACGATGCAGGGCCGGATGATCGGCGCGATCAAGCCCTACTCGGGCGTCACGACCGTCGCCGGCGACATCGATCCCGTCTGGTACTTCGATCTCACCAGCAATGTGGACGTGACTGGCGGGCTTTCGGTGTTCGGAGGCATCAACAACCTCTTCAACAAGAAGCCTCCGATTTTCGGAACGACCTATGTGGGCGACGCCAACACCGACGTCACGCTCTACGACATCATGGGACGGCGCTTCTTCATCGGTGCCACGATGAAGTTCTGATCCTCCCACGGGCCCGGCCGCACATGCAGCCGGGCCCTTTTCCTTTACTGGAGCTTCTTGCATGAAGACGACATTCAGCCAGCGCTGCAGCGCTGTACGGCGCCTTGCCATCGCCATTGGCCTCACGGCCACGACATTGACGCCGATCTCGCAGAGCGCGCAGGCGCAAATCACGGCCACCGGCGTCGATCCGGTGCTGGCGCGCACGGAGGGGGTCGGCCCCTACAAGCGGCTGGTGCTGCGCAACGCCATCATGATCGACGGCACCGGCGCTCCGGCGCAGGGACCGGTCGACATCGTCATCTCGGGCGATCGCATCGCGGAGATCAAGAGCATCGGCGCGCCCAAGGCGATCGTCGAGAGCCAGCGCGCCGCCAAGGGCGACTATGAGATCGATCTGACCGGCTATTATGTGATGCCGGGCTTCATCGACACGCACGTCCATCTCCATTCGCTGGAAGACGACCAGAAGGTTCCGACCAATTATATTCTGAAGCTGTGGATGGCGCATGGCGTCACCACCGTGCGCGAAGTCGGCAACAATCATCCGATGGAATGGTCGGTCGACATCAAGCGGCGGAGTGCCGCGAACGAGATTCTGGCGCCCCGTTTCGACGTCTACCCCATGTTCCAGGCGATCCGCCGGGGTGCGCTCGTCAATACGGCGGCCGACGCGCGGGCGACCATCCAGGAGGCCAAGAAGCGCGGCGCGGACGGTATCAAGTTCATCGGCGGCGCCGAAGATGTGCTGATGGCGGCCATCGAGGAGGCCGACAAGCTGGACCTGCGCACCACCATGCATCATGCGCAGCCCAGCGTGGCCTATGCCAATGTGCTGACCACCTCGGAAGTGGGCCTTGAGTCCATGGAGCACTGGTACGGCCTGCCCGAAGCCATGTTCGCCGATCGGCAGTTCCAGAAGTGGCCGAACGACTTCATCAACAATGACGAGCAGATGCGCTTCGCCGAATCCGGCCGTCTCTGGCAGCAGGCCGCCAAGCCCGGTTCGGACAAGTGGAACCAGGTCATGGACACGCTGCTCGAGCGCAATTTCGCGCTGAGCCCGACGTTCACGGCCTATCTCACCAGCCGCGATTTCATGCGGATGAGCCGTGCCCAGTGGCATGAGCAATATGCGATGCCGGGCATCTGGGACTATTATAAGCCCAGCCGGCACAATCACGGCTCCTACTGGTTCGACTGGACCACGGAAGACGAGATGGACTGGAAGGAGAATTATCGTCTCTGGATGCAGTTCGTGAACGAGTACAAGAACCGCGGCGGCCTGGTCTCGGTCGGCAGTGACTCCGGCTACATCTACAATCTCTATGGCTTCGGCTACGTCCAGGAGATGGAGCTGCTGCGCGAGGCGGGTTTCACGCCGCTCGAAGTGATCCATGCCGCGACGCAGGTCGGCGCCAAGGTCCTCGGCCATGAGGACGAGATCGGCACGATCCGGGTAGGGCGGAAAGCGGACTTCGCCATCGTCAAGGGCAATCCCCTTGCGAACATGAAGCTTCTCTACGGCACCGGCACGCTCAACCTCAACGACGAGACCGGCAAGGTCGAGCGTGTGGGCGGCATCACCTACACGATCAAGGACGGTATCGTGTACGACGCCCGCCAGATCCGTGCCGAGATCCGCGACATGGTCGCCAAGGCCAAGGCTGAGCGCGGCCTGCCCAACGGCATCATGACGATCGAGGACGCCGATCTCACCGGTCAGTGAGGTTCACGTCCTGAAAGAGCTCCCCAGAGGGGAAGGGGCACCGCGCGCGGTGCCCCTTCTCATATGTGCATGGCAGGGCGATCATGCCAGCCAAGCCGGGCAGCGGCGGGTCCGGTTGACTGCCCCACAGAGCTAATCTTCCAACCATTCGAACTGCACTTCAGGTCAGGCGCTTAACCGCCTGTTGCGAAAGGGCAAAGAGGCCGGCGCAAACAGCGACTGCTCCGGGCGTGGATGCCGCGCATGTCGGCCGCCCTTGCCGAAGGTTTATCGATCATCCGAACCGTTCCCCCTGCGCCCCTTCGACAGCGCCTTTGCGGTCAAACGCAGCCATGTCCGGACCGACGAGAAAGGCCGCGCACGGCCCTCGGGCGGTGCGCGGCCTTTCGGGAGGACCGATCTGTCGAAGGATCGTCAGCCGCGCAGGCTGTCGTAGAATGAGATGAGGTCCGTGCGCAGCGCCGTCATGGATTCCGGGTGGATGTAGATCATGTGCCCGGATTCATAATAGCGATAGGTGATGTTCGATTTCAGCGAGGGATCGATCTGCATGTGCTTGAGATCATATTCCGCGCCGAAGAAGGGCGTCGCCATGTCATAATAGCCATTGAGCGACAGGACCTTGAGATAGGGATTGATCCGCATCGCGCGGCCGAGGTCGAGCGCCGTGTCCGCCGCAGGCATCTTGCGGAAGCCGCCCAGCGGGTTCCTGTGGCTCTGGTCCCAGGCCGGGCTGATTTCCTTGTAGAAGTTCGGGCGATACTGGAGCTTGGTCTCGTAACCGAGCGTGCCGAAGAGATAGTCATTGATCGCGCTGATATAGGCACCGCTGATCGCTGCGTCCGCCGCGTCATATTCGGGCTGCTCGGCGCCATCGTCCACGTCGATACCGAGGAAGCGGGAGTCGAGCCGGCCGACGGTGCGGCTGCTGCCGCGCATAAGCTCCTTGCGGAACCGGCCAAGGTCCACGCGCAGGTCGTTCTGGATGAGGAACTGCGGGGAGAGGCCGGTATAGGCCGACAGCTTCGCCGCGATTTCGTTGCGCTCGGCATCGCTCAGGTCATCGCCCTTGGCGAGCGCCGTGAGATAGGGTCCGTTGGCGAAGTCACGCACTTCGGTGAGGAAGGGTTCGAGCGTGGCCGGCCGGTTGGGCAGGCGATTATGATACCAGGCCGTGGCCGCATAGCTCGGCAGATAGGTGACGTTGATCTGGTCGTAGCCGGGGTTGCGGATGCCGTAGTTGAGGATGGACGAGAGAAGGATCACGCCGTTCATCTGCACGCCGCGATTCTGCAGCTCATTGACGAGGCCGGCGCCGCGCAGCGTGCCATAGCTTTCGCCCAGGATGACCTTGGGATCGTTCCACCGATCGTTGATCGTGATGTAGCGCTGGATGGCGCTGGCGAACACGTCGATATCCTGATCGACGCCCCAGAACTGCTTGCCCTGGGCCTTGCCGAGCGGGCGGGAAAGGCCGGTGCCGATCGCGTCCATGAACACGAAATCGGTCTTGTCGAGCAGGGTGTCGGGATTGGGGCCGATCTTGAAGGGCGCGGGCGCCGTCGCCTTGTCCGTCGGCGTATCGACGCGGACCGGGCCGAAGGAGCCGATGTGGAGCCACATGGTCGAGGAACCGGGACCACCATTGAACACGAAAGTCACCGGGCGGCGGGCAGCGCCGGGCGCCTTGTCTGCCACATAGGAGACATAGAACATGCTTGCGATAGGTTCGCCATCGTCATTGCGGATGGTCAGCGTGCCGGGCGTGACCGTGTAGTCGATGCGGCGGCCGGCAACGGTGACATTACCCCGCTTCGGGCTCGCCTGTTCCTCGACAGGTGCCTGGACGACATCGTCCTTCTTCTCGCTTGCCGTCGTCGCGCTGTCGCTCTTCTGGGCGAAGGCGGGAGCAAGCGGGGCGGCTGTTGTGAGGAGAAGCAGGCTCAACAAAGCAGTCGAGGTGGATCGGCGCATGGAAGGGGACCCTTTTGATTGCGGTTCTTGCTATCTCCTCGTACATCGTATACGAAATCTGTCAACTCGTCCGATCATGGGCAAGCCGGTTTCCGGGCCCTTGCCTTTCTCCCCGGGAGATCATCATGAAACGCCAAGTTTTTCGGGCAGCGCTAGCGGCGGCGCTCTCGCTGTTTCTGGCCCCCTTGCCGGCAATCGCGCAGGCCAATCCGCCGGCCTTCGATGCTTCCGTCGTCAAGGAAGGCGATCATGTTGTCCGCGGTTTCCGATTCGAGAGCGGAGAGACGCTGCCGCAACTGCGGATGCATTATCGCACGATCGGCCAGCCGCGCCGCAACGCTGCGGGCGAGATCGAGAATGCCGTGATGATCCTGCACGGCACGGGGGGATCGGGTGCGCAATTCCTGGTCTCGCGCTTTGCCGACCATCTCTACGGGCCCGGGCAGCCGCTCGACGCTTCGCGTTATTTCATCATCCTGCCGGACAATATCGGCCATGGCCGTTCTTCCAAGCCGAGCGACGGCCTGAAGATGCGGTTCCCCGCCTACACCTATAATGACATGGTGGAGGCGCAGCGGCGCCTGCTGGTCGATGGCCTTAAGGTCAACCGGCTGCGGCTGATCTTCGGCACGTCGATGGGCTGCATGCATATCTTCCTGTGGGGCGAGCAGCATCCCGATTTCGCGCAGGCGCTGATGCCCATGGCTTGCCAGGCCGTGCCAATCGCCGGGCGCAACCGCATGTGGCGCAAGCTCGCCATGGACGCGATCCGGGCTGATCCGGCCTGGAAGAACGGCAACTATGAGATGCAGCCTCTCATGGGCCTGCGCGCGGCCTCCAGCCTGTCGGTCGTCGCGGGCACGCCGCCCTGGTGGGCGCAGGTCAATTATCCCACACGCGCAGCGGCCGAAGCCTATCTTGCCGAGCGTTTCGAAGCTGACCTCGCCTCGCGCGATGCCAATGATTTCCTCTATCAGTTCGATTCATCGCGCTTCTACGATCCCTCGCCGGATCTGGAGAAGATCAAGGCGCCGATGACCTGGATCAACTCGGCGGACGACTTCATCAATCCGCCCGAGCTGGGCCTTGCCGAAGCGGTGCTCCCGCGCCTGCCCACGACCCGTTACGTCCTCATTCCATCCTCGCCGGACACGCGCGGGCACAGCACGCACACTTACGCGTTGTTCTGGAAGGACGAATTGCAAGCCCTGCTCGATCGTTCCCGCTGAACGACGGCAGCATCATCCGGGCCGGGACCGGCCCAGCAGATTTCCAACCATAAGGTGACATATGACCGGTGCAATTCTCGTCGGCGGTGAAGCTCGTTCGAGCGACCGCTTCTTCCAGGCGACCGACCCCGCGACGGGCGAACTCATCGAGGCGCGCTTCCCCGAGGCGGGCATCGAGGATGTCGACGCCGCATGCCGTCTCGCGGACCTGGCCTTCATGGATTACGCCATGAGCCCGCCGACGCGGATCGCAGCGTTCCTTGAAAAGATTGCCGAGAATATCCTGGCCATCGGCGATGATCTCATCGTCTCGGCCATGCGGGAAACGGGCCTGCCGCGCCCCCGGCTCGAGGGCGAGCGCGGACGCACGGTGGGCCAGCTGCGGCTCTTCGCCGGACTGGTCCGGCAAGGGGAATGGATCGACGCTCGGATCGACCCGGCGATGCCGGATCGCGCCCCCGCGCCAAGGCCCGAAATCCGCTCGCGCAAGATGGCGCTTGGTCCGGTGGCCGTGTTCGGCGCCAGCAATTTCCCGCTGGCTTTCTCGGTTGCAGGTGGCGACACGGCTTCCGCGCTGGCGGCCGGCTGTCCGGTTGTGTTCAAGGGTCACCCCGCGCATCCCGCGACCGGCGAGCTGGTGGCGCGCGCTATCCAGAGTGCGGTCAGCGACTGCGGCCTGCCTGAAGGGGTGTTCTCCTATCTTCCGGGCCCATCCCATGAACTCGGCCAAGCGCTGGTGGCGCATCCTCTCATCACGGCCGTGGGCTTCACGGGATCGCGCGCCGGCGGCCTGGCACTGATGAAGACCGCCGCGGAGCGCGAGACGCCGATCCCGGTCTATGCCGAGATGAGCAGCATCAATCCGGTGCTCCTGCTGCCTTCCCGACTGAAGGCGGCGGCCGAGGCACTGGGCGGGGCATTCGTCGGATCGCTCACCATGGGCGCGGGGCAGTTCTGCACCAATCCCGGCCTGCTTCTCGTGCTGGATGGGCCCGATGCGGATCGCTTCCTCGACGGTGCGACGAAGGCGCTGGTGGAAAGCGCTGCGCTCACCATGCTGACGCCCGGCATCCATGCGGCCTATTGCGCCGGCATCGAGGCGCTGGCCGACCATGGTGGCGCGCGGCTCGTCGCGCGGGGGCTGGTGGGCGAGGGGCCGCACATGGCCCGGGCGGCGCTTTTCGAGACCAGCGCCAGCCAGTTTCTCTCCGATCCCGTTCTCTCGCGCGAGGTCTTCGGTTCGACTTCGCTCCTGGTGCGCTGCAAGGATGAAGCGGAGCTGTGCGCGGTGCTCGAAGGGCTGGAGGGCCAACTTACCGCCACGCTGCACATGGACGAGGGCGATCAGGCGCTCGCCGGCCGGCTCATGCCGCGCCTGATCCGCAAGGTCGGCCGGATCCTCGCCAATGGCTGGCCCACGGGCGTGGAAGTGACGCATGCCATGGTGCATGGCGGCCCGTTCCCGGCGACATCGGACGGGCGGACGACATCGGTCGGCACGATGGCGATCGAGCGCTTCCTGCGCCCGGTCTGCTTCCAGGACATCTCCGATGTGCTGCTGCCCGAAGCCCTGCGTCAGGACAATCCGCTTTCGCTGCCTTTGCGAGTCGACGGGCAGCGCATCTGAGGGCATTCTTTCCCGGTTGAGTCGGCCGTTTTGTGGCGAACGCGGAACGGACGGCTCGACCCGGCAAGACGCGGGGAGGAAACCCCGCGCGCAGGAGGAGCACCCCGTCGTCGGTGATGGCGTCAGCGATGGCTGGCGACGGGGTCTTCCGGATCGGGAGTCTCGACAGCCGAGACATGATTGAGGGCGATCACCCAGCGCCCGCCGATCTTGCGCATCAGCCGGGTGTTGATCCCATATTGCGGCGTATCCGGCCGATCGAGATGAAAGCGGCTGATGAGCTGCGCGGCGTCCGGCGCGAGCATCTCCACCTGTACGTCATAGAAATGCAGCGTGCCCCGACGCTCCACCGAGCCGCCATAATCGCGGATATAGTGGTCGAGCGTGCCCTGCCAGTCCCGCTGGAAGCGCCCGCGCGAGACGAACACGACGCCGGGATTCTCGAAGCCTTCCATGTAGCCGCGGAAATCGCCACGGTTCCATGCCTTCTCCATATCCGCGATGACGGTGCGGATGGCGGCCTTCTCAGCGGCCTCATCGATCGCAGCGGCCTCTGGCGGAGCCTGCGCATGCAACGGCCCCGGCGCGCAGGGCGCCAGGGCCAGAAGAACGAACGCGAGCCGCTCAGTCGGCCGCATTCGCGTGCTTTGCTTTTTCCCGTGCGATGAAGGCGCGCATTTCAGCTTCCATCACCGTGAGCGGCACCGAGCCCATGCCCAGCAGCGTGTCATGGAAGGGGCGCTGGTCGAATTTGTCGCCCAGTTCCTTCTCCGCTTCGGCGCGCAGGTTGCGGATGGAGATTTCGCCCAGCTTGTAGGCGAGGGCCTGGCCAGGCCATGCGATATAGCGATCGACCTCGTTCTGGATGTCGAGGGGCGCGAGCGCGGTATGCTCCGTCATGTAATCGATGGCCTGCTGGCGGGTCCAGCCCATACTGTGCATGCCGGTGTCGATCACAAGCCGCACGGCGCGCCACATCTCGAAGGTCTGGCGGCCGAATTCCTCGTAGGGGCTCTCGTAGATCCCCATCTTCTTGCCCAGCCACTCGGTATAGAGGCCCCAGCCTTCGCCATAGCCGGAGAAATAGGTCTGGCCGCGGAAGATCGGGCGGTCAGGCGCTTCCAGCGCATAGGCGGCCTGGAAACTGTGGCCGGGATTGCACTCGTGCAGAGTCAGCGCCGGGATGCTGTAGAGCGGGCGCGAAGGCAGCTCATAGGTATTCATGAGGCAGCTATCGAGGCCGCCCCGGCCAGAGGTATAGATCGGCGCGATGGCGTCCGGCACCGGCAGGATGGTGAAGCGATAGCGCGGCAGCAGGTTGAAGGTGTCCTTGAGCTTGCCGTCCATCTTCTTGACGACATAGGCGGACAGCGACAGCAGCTCCTTGGGTGTCTTCGCGTAGAATTGCGGATCGGTACGCAGGAAGGTCAGGAATTCCTTGAAGGTGCCGTTCCATTTGGCATCCTTCATGGTCTGCTTCATGTCCGCATCGATGCGGGCCACTTCCTTGAGGCCGATCTCATGGATCTGCTGAGGGGTGTAGTCGAGTGTCGTATATTCCTTGATCTGGTCCTGGTAGAAGGCCTTGCCGTCGGGCAGCGAATAAGCGTCGATCGTCTTGCGCGCCTTGGGCATATATTCGGTGCGCATGAAAGCGAGCAGCTTCGCATAAGCCGGCGCGACGGAATCGCGGATCGCTGCCTGCGCCTCTGCCTGAAGCGCCTGCCGCTGATCGGCGGGAATGGTGTCCGGCATGTTGCGGAACGCATCGTAGAAGGGATTGTCCGTCCCCGGCGAGACGAAGGCCTCGATCGTCTTGTCACGCCCTTCGATGGAGACACGCGGCACGGTGTAGCCGCGCTTGATGCCCGCCTTCATGTTGACGATATTCTCGTCGAAGTAACGCGGCACATCCTTCATGCGGCTGAGGTAAAGCCGGTAATCCTCCGCATTGGAATAAGGCGTGCGGGGATTGAGGCCGCCCCAGAAGAAGGTGTCGCTGTTAAACGGCGCCTCATAGGTTTTGTAGCGGATGTTCATCGCCATGGCCCAGATGGACTCGCGGAACACCGCCGCGTTGATCTTCTCCTCATGGGAAAGCTGATCGACCGGGATGGCGTCGAGCTGCTTGAGGATGCCCGTCCAATATTCGTAGCGCTTCTGCTGGCTGGCGGCGGTGACGCTCGGCAGATGATCGGACGCCTTGGCGCGGCCGCCGTCCGGATCCGCGCTGCGGGCGAATTCCTTCATCCGCCAGGGCCATTCGGCATTGTAGAGGGCCTGGAGCTTGCGGTCCGCGTCCGTGGCTTCCGCGGCCATAGCGGCGCTTGTCGGCAAGGCCATGGAAATGACGGGGGGCAGCACGGTCGCGAAGGCGAGAGCGGCGAGGGACGTGGCGTGGCGCAGGATCATGGGGGACAGTCTCTTTCTCAACGATGCTGGCAGCAGATCAATAACCGATGGCCTCGCCCGAACGACGCGGGTCGGCCACGCCGGTCAGCGTACCGTCCGCCCCGCGGGCGATCGCGTGAATGGAGCCCAGATGCCAGTTATAGGGCGTGGTGGGATGCACGGCCACGCCATAGTCGGTCTTGAGGCTCTCCCGGACGGCTTCCGACACACGCGTCTCGATGATGGTCGGGACGCCGGGCTGCGAACCGGAGAAGCGCGGCGCGTCCACCGACTGCTCCAGCGACATCCCATAGCCCAGATAATTGATGAGCGTGAGCGCCACCGCGCGCGAGGAGAGGCCCGGGGAACCGATGACCAGCTCGGGCTTCCCGGCCTTCGCCACGATCGTGGGCGGGAAGGGGGAGATCACGCGCTTGCCGGGCCCCTTGTCCGTGCCGGGGAAGCCATTGCCGGTGTTGACGACGACGCCGTCCACCACGAGCCCCGTGCCGAAGGTGGAGCCGTAGACCGTGTGGGTGACCGAGACCATGTTGCCGTCCTTGTCGACAGCCACGATATGGTCGGTATCGGTCTTGTGCGGATCGGGCCGCGAGAAGTCGGCTGCGAACTCCATACCGCTCGGCGGCAGGGCGGCCGCGCTCTTCACCGTCTTGGGCATGCTGCCGTCGATCTGGGCAGTGAGGATCGCCGCATAATCCTTGGACAACAGCGACTCGACCGGCAGGTTGAAGGACAGCGGGTCCTTGATGAACATGTCCGTCGCGCTCTCGGCGAATGCGAAAGCCTGGCGGATCCGCGCGAAGCTCTCGGCGGACTGGGTGAAATGCGGCGCCGCCTTGAGATCCCAGGGTTCGATGATGTTGAGGATCATGCCGATGAGCGTACCGGCCGTGGAGGGCGGGGGCGCGCTGATGATCTCAAAGTCCTTGTAAGTGGTGCGCACGGGCTCGTTCCAGCGCACCTGGTAGCCGGCGAGATCGGCCATGCTCAGCATGCCGCCGGTCCGCTGTACCTCGCTCACGAACTTCTGCGCCCAGGCGCCCTTGTAGAAATAATCCACGCCGTCGGCGGCCGCGATGCGCTTGAGCGTGGCGGCGAGGCGGGGGCGAGTCACCGTGGTGCCGACGGGCGGCACATAGCCCTGCGGCATGAATTCCTCGCGGCCGGAAGGATAAGCGGCGAGCCGTCCGATGGAGGCTTCCGCCATGTCCCCGTAAAGGAAGGAATACATCGGGAAGCCCTGCTCGGCCACCTTGATGGATGGCTGGAAATAGTCCGCCCATTTGAGCGAGCCGAAGCGGTCCGCCGCTGCCTTCAGTCCGGCGACGGTGCCCGGAACGCCGATGCGAATGCCGGACGTTTCCGGCACCGCGCTCCCGGCTGTCGTCATCGCGGTCCAGGACGGCGTGATCTTCGCGCCCTTCGAGCTGTGGTCCAGTTCGGCATCGAGATAGTAATATTTGCCGGTCTTCGCTTCATAATAGAGGATCGACATGCCGCCGGCGAGAGTGGTCATCTGCGGCTCGATGATCGGCTGCATGATCACGCCGACCAGCGCGGCGTCCATGGCATTGCCGCCCTTCTTCAGCGTGTCCAGCATGGCGCGCGAAACGATGGGGTGATTGGCTGAGACCATCGCGCTGCGGGCATGGGCCGCCGGCTTGGCACCCTGCTCCTGCGCGTAGACAGGGGATATGGCTGCAGGCACTGCCATGACAAACGCGGTGGAAAGGCCGAGCACGGCCAGCGAACGCCTGAATCTCATGAAGCTACCCCCTGTCAAAGACTGACGTATACGATATACCTTCATTCGCCTCGGTCAAGTGGCCTGTGCTTTTGGCGGCGTGAAGATCCTGCACCCGAAAACGGGGCCGATCCGGGTGCTGCCGGGAGCGGCCTGGAAGCGGACGATGACGCTGTCCTTGCCCCGCGTGAGATGGTCCGGGATCGCATAGTCGACATCGAAGAACGCGCCGGGATGTGCGGCGTCGAGCGTCTGCGTGGCGATCTTCTCGCCATCGACGAGAATCTCGAAACTGCGATTGCGCTCCTCGCCCCAATAGGTGGCGCGCAGGATGAGCGGGCCGGGGCGCACTTTCATGCGGAAGGCGAAGAACCCCTCGAACCGCGCGTCGCGCCCATGCCGGCCACGATAGGTGGTGGTGTAGGAGATCTTCGATTCCAGCTCATGGTCCCGCTCGGGCTGCATTTCGCCCAGGTGCATGACATCGACCGATCGCCGGTCGAGATCGCGCAGGGCAGCCTGCTCGGCGGCATAGGCCTGCTGGGCGACTTGCCAGTTCTCCTCCGTGAAGCGGCGGAAATAAACGGCGGTGCGCCGGTCCCGCTGCTGGAAGAAAGGCGCAAAGGCGAGCGGCGCCGGGCGGGCCATCTCTGTCGCCCGATAAAGGGGCGGGGCAGACGGCGCAGGCTTGGGCTCGGGAGAAAAGCCGCCAAGCACGTTGCTGGAGACAAGCACGGGCGCCGGTCCGTCGAAGGGTTTGTCGGCCGGCCCCATGTCGGCGGCCAGCACCACAGGACCGCGCAGGAAGGCGACGGTAGAGGGGTCGTCCGGTGTCGGCTCCATGCGCAACTTCATGGGCAGGGACAGCCGGATGCCGTCGCCGCGCTTCCATGGCCGCTTGATGGCGATATAGCCATCCGCGGGCGTCGCTTTCCATGCCTTGCCGTTGATCAGCACCGCCGGTTCGTCGCACCAGGCCGGGATGCGCAGGGCGAGCGTGAAAGTGCCGGGCTTCGCGAGCTCGGCCAGCGCAATATCGATCTCCCCGTCGAAGGGGTAAGCGGTTTCCATCACCAGCGTGGCGCCGCGTGCGCTCCACTGCGTGCGCGACGGAATATAGAGGTTGGCGACGAGGGCTTCTCCGGCCTTGCGCTGGTCGTCCTCTTCCCACCAGATCGATTCGCCATGCTTGGAGTGGCTCTCGATGCCACTGCCCACGCAGCACCAGAAGCTGTCGAACGGATCGGACCAGGCCCGATGCGTGCCGGACATCAGCGGGACCATATAGGCGAACATGCCGTTGTCCGTCCGCTGCTGTGCGAGGATATGATTGATGTGCGCGCGCTCATAATAGTCGAACAGGCTTGCTTCGGGCCGCCAGGCATAGAGATGCCGCGTCAGCTTGAGCATGTTGTAGGTGTTGCAACTCTCGCAGGTCTGCTCGGTGATGTGGCGGGAGACGGTGTCCGGATCGGGGAAATATTCCCGGTCCGCATTGCCGCCGATCACATAGCTGTAGCGATGGACGACCGTATCCCAGAAATAGCGCGCCGCGATGGCATGGTCGGCCCGGCCGGTGATCTCGTGAAGCCGGGCAAGGCCGATGACCTTGGGGATCTGGGTATTGGCATGGATCCAGGGGAGTGAATTCTCGCCACGGCTCAGCGGATCGAGCACTTTGCGATGGCGGATGCGCTCGGCCAGCGCCAGCCAGCGCGGATCGCCGGTGCGCACATGCAGTTCGGCGAAGCTCTCGTTGATGCCGCCATGCTCGCAGTCCAGCACGGTCTGTAATTGCGTGTCGTCCAGCGAGGCGAACACTTTCTCGATATAGCCGGAGAGGCTGACGGCAATGGGAATCGCCTTGTCGCTGCCGATCCAGGTCTGGATGTCGAACAGCCCGGCGTAGAGCTTGTGCCAGTTGTAGAAGGGGACCCAGCATCCGTTGAGATCGAAGCCGGCGGAGCGGATCTCGCCAGCCATGATTTCGGGGAAGATCGCCTTGCCGTCCTCCACGACATCGCCGTTGCGGCGCGTGAAGCCGGCGACATAGCCGTCACCAGACGCCTTCTGGGCCCGCTCCAGCTCATCGACGATGTAGAGCGCGCGTCGGGCGCATTCCGCGTCCCCCGTCTGCGCATGCATCAGCGCAAGTGCGGTCATATAGTGACCGAGCGTATGCCCGGCGATCGTGTCGCCTTCCCATCCGCCATAGGCCTCGCCTTTGGGTTCCAGCCCGGCATGCACGAGGAAATTGTGCAGCAAGCGGTCCGGCTCGAGCTGCAGCAGGTAGCGCCGGTTGGCGTCCACGGCATCGGCATAAGGGGAGGGGAGGAGGCGCGTGGCGCTGAGCGGCAGCGGCCGGGCCCGTTCGAGCGGGGTGGCGGACGGTCGCGCCGCGAGTCGGCTCGCGGCCTGTGCCGCGCCGGGCGTCAGGACCGCCGCTGCCGAACCCAGCAGGAAGGAGCGGCGGCCGCACTGCGTATCGATCATGTTCTTACTCGATTGACCCTTGATGGTTATAACGTATACGATTCCCGCTTTCCTGCAAGCTCTGGATTGGTCGGCCGACAATGGCTCGATCAATTCGTTGCAGCCCGCAGGGTGGCTGAGGGATAGGATAGCATGGCTGACGATAAGACGATGATTCACCTCTCGCTCGATGATGTACGCGACCTCGCCTATCGGGTGTTGCGACGTCATGGGCTCGGTGAGGCACATGTTCCGCTGGTGGCCGAAACCATCGTGGCCGGGGAGCGGGATGGCTGCGCGGCTCATGGTGTCTACCGCCTGACCAATTGCATCCGCACGCTGGAGACAGGCAAGGTGAACCCCCATGCCGTGCCGCGCATCGTCCCAGCCGCCGGGGCGGTGGTGCGCGTGGATGCGGATGGCGGCTTCGCGCAGGCCGCATTCGACCAGGGCTTGCCGCTGCTGGTCGAGAAGGCGCAGGCGCACGGCATCGCCATTCTCGCGATCAATCATTGCGTTCATTTCGCGGCGCTCTGGCCGGAGATCGAGGCGGTGACGGCGCACGGCCTCGTCGCGCTGGCCTGTACGCCCAGCCATGCCTGGGTAGCGCCGGCGGGCGGCACGGCGCCGCTCTTCGGCACCAATCCCATTGCGTTCGGCTGGCCGCGCCCGGACCGCGACCCCTATGTCTTCGATTTCGCGACCAGCGCCGTCGCGCGCGGCGAGATCGAACTGCATCGGCGCGCCGGCAAGCCCATTCCCGAAGGCTGGACGATCGATGCGCAAGGCAACCCCACCACGGACCCGGAAGCGGGGCTGGCGGGCGCATTGCTCACCTTCGGCGGGCACAAGGGCTCCGCGCTGTCAACGATGGTTGAATTGCTGGCCGGGCCGCTGATCGGCGACATGACCAGCGCGGAGTCGCTGGCGCATGACGATGGCGCGCTCGCCTCGCCTTATGGCGGGGAAATCGTGATTGCCATCGATCCGGCGGGCATATTGGGCGAGGCGGCAGCCGCGCACATCGCGCGGGCGGAAGCGCTGTTCGAGGGCATCACCGGTCAGGGCGCCCGCCTGCCTTCCGAGCGCCGTTTCGCGGCGCGCCGCCGCACGCCGGCCGAAGGGGTGACGATTGCCCGCGAACTTTACGAGGAACTGACCCGGACCGCCTGATCGCCGCGCCGGACGCCCGCAGCTTGCAGGGCGTCCGAGCCGCTCAGGCGAAAGGCCGGTCGATGGCCGGGGAGGGCGGGGTGAACCATTGCGCGCCGGTCTCGGTGACATGGAAATGGTCCTCCAGCCGGACGCCGAACCGGCCGGGCACGACGATCATCGGTTCGTTGGAGAAGCACATGCCCGGTTCCAGCGGCGTCTTGTCGCCGCGCACCAGATAGGGTGCTTCATGGATGGAGAGGCCAATGCCATGGCCGGTGCGGTGCGGCAGGCCCGGCAGCCGATAATCCGGCCCCAGTCCGCCGCGCTCCAGCACCGCGCGCGCGGCATCGTCGATGTCCTGACAGGCCCGGCCGGGCCGGACAGCGTCGAATGCCGCCTGCTGCGCTTCCTGCTCCAGGGACCAGATACGCGCCTGCTCGGCAGTCGGCTCGCCATAGACATAGCTGCGCGTGATGTCCGAGTTGTATCCCCGGATGCGACAGCCCGTGTCGATGAGCACCATGTCGCCTTCGCGCAGTTCGGGATCGCCGGGAAGGCCATGCGGATAGGCCGTCGCCTCGCCGAACAGCACGATGCAGAAGCTGTTGCCGGAGGCGCCGAGAGCGCGGTGCGCATCCTCGATGAACCGCGTGACGGCGCTGGCGCGAATGCCGGGGCGCAGAATGCGGGCCGCGCGGCGCTGCACTTCCAGCGTCATGTTCTTGGCCTGCTGCATGAGCGCGAGCTCGGCGGATGATTTGGCGCGACGGCATCCGTCGATGATCGGTGCGGCGCTCTCGATGCGCAGGCCACCCATGGCATTGCGGATGCGATGCACGAAACCGAAGCTCATCGCCGGATCGATGGCGAGCGAACGCACCTTCCTTTGCGCGCAGGCGTCCGCCAGCAGCGCTATCGGATTCTCGTCCTCTTCCCAGAGGCGGATGTCGCCGCTGATCGCCAGCTCCGCTTCCAGCGAGCCGAGCTCGAAGCGGGGACAGATGAAGATCGGTTCGCCATCGAGCGGCAGCAGCATGGCGACCAGCCGCTCGGTCTCGCCCCAGCCCAACCCGGCGAAATAATTGAAGCTCTGACCGGCGCCGATCAAGACCGCGTCCACACCTTCCTGCGCCGCCAGAGTCCGCGCCTTGGCGATGCGGCTGGCATATTCGTCCGCGGTTATGGCCGGGGCCGGCGAGGGCCATGGGCCAAGGGATGCCAGCTCCGTTGCCGCATCCGAGCCGCCGATCTGTGTCATGGTCATTCCTTGCGTCAAAAGTCAGAAGCGATCGAGGGAGAGCGCCGGGGGTGGCGCTTTTCCGGCGATCATGTCGGCCACTATGTCGGCCGTGACGGCGGCCAGCGTCAAGCCGAGATGCTGATGCCCGAAGGCATGGAAGATGGCGGGATGGCGCGAGCACCGGCCGATGGCCGGCAGATAATCGGGAAGGGTAGGGCGCGAGCCCATCCAGCGCGTTGCGTCCTTGCCGATCGGGAGGCCGAGTGCTGCGATATGGTCCTCTAGCCGTTGCCATTTGGCCGGATCGGCGGGGGCGCCCGGCCTCGAGAGTTCCACGAAGCTCGCCGCGCGCAGCTTGTCCCTGAAGCGCGTCACGATCATCTGCCGGTCCTCGAAGACGATGGGCGGCAGATGTTCCGGCCATTGCGCGGCGGTGACCGGCGCCTCGACATGATAACCCCGTTCGTCGATCATCGGGACATGGTAGCCGAGCGGGCGCATCAGCTCGGATGAACGCGCGCCCGCGCAGAGCAGGGCATGATCCGCCTCGAGGCATTCGCCGGTTTCGAGCGTGACCAAGACCCCGCCCGAAGGCCCGGATGCAAGGGCGCTGGCGCGTCCGTCCCGCATCTCGCCGCCGCTCCGCTCGACGAGTCTGCGAAGCGCGTCCAGGCAAAGCCCGAGATCGGCAATATGGGCACTGCCTTCGAAACGGATCGCGTCGGCTGGCTTGGGGAGGATGAGATTGCCGAGATGCGCGAGTTCATCGACGCTGGCTCTGCGGAAGTGCGCTTCGCCCGTGTCGACGGCGCTCCAGGCCGCCTCACCCCTGAGGGCGGATTCATGCTTTTCCCAAAGGATGAAGTGACCATCTTCCCGCAGGAGATCGGGAGTTTCCATCCGCTGCGTGAGGCGCCGCCAGGCCGGGAGGGACGCGGCGAGCAAGCCTCGCAGCGCCGTCTTGCCCGCTTCGAACCGGGAAGGCGCGGCTGCGCGCACCAACCGCAGCGTGAAGGGGAGCCATGTCGCGAGGCTCGCGACAGGTAGGGACAAGGCGCCGCCCCGCCAGAAAAGGCGTCGCGGAACGGAGCGGATCGCAGCCCGCGATGCGAGCGGTTCGACTTGCTCGACAGCGATGTGCCCGGCATTGCCCCAGCTCGCTGGCTGCGAGTCGCTGAGAGGGGCGATCACGCGAACCTGATGGCCGGCTTCCACTAATGCAGCGGCTGCGGCCAACCCGACCACCCCGCCGCCAATCACGATGACATTCTTCGACACAAAATTACCTCTTGGCCTCTCAGACAATATACCGTATACGATACGGGTGGACAACGGAGAGTTAAGTGCAAGAAACGAAATTAACCTGGCGGGGCGTCTACCCTGCCGCCACCACCCAGTTTACGGCGGATTCCGCAATCGATTTCGAGGCCACGCAGACGGTTCTCGACAATCTGATCAAGGATGGCGTGGATGGCCTCATCATCCTGGGCACCTGTGGCGAGAACAACGCCCTTCTGCCTGAGGAGAAGCGGCAGGTGCTCGCGGCGGCTCAGGAAGTCATCGCCGGTCGCGTGCCCTGGCTCTCGGGCGTATCCGAGCTGACCACTGCGCAGGGCGTCGCCTATGCGAAGGATGCGGTCAAGGCTGGCGCGGACGGGCTCATGGTCCTTCCGGCCCTGGTCTACGTCCCCACCGTGGGCGAGCTGTGCACGCATTTCGAGACGATCGCCCAGGCGGTCGATGCGCCGATCATGCTGTACAACAATCCGCCCGCTTATCGTGTCTCGATCGGCATCGATGCGCTGGAGCGGCTCGCCGCGCAATCCAACATCGTCGCGGTGAAGGAAAGTGCGCCGGACTCGCGTCGCTTCACGGACATCATCAATGCGTTCGGAGATCGCTACATCGTGATGGCGGGTCTCGACGACGTGGCGCTCGAAGGGCTGATCCTCGGCGCCCATGGGTGGATTTCGGGTCTCACCAGCGCTTTCCCGCGGGAATCCGTCGCGCTGGTCGCCGCGATCAACGATGGCGACATGGAGAAGGCGCTGCGTATCTATCGCTGGTTCATGCCGCTGCTTCATCTCGATGCCGAGCATGATCTCGTGCAATCGATCAAGCTGGCCGAATCGATCATGGGCCGTGGCAGCGAGCATGTGCGCCTGCCGCGCATGCCGCTCGAAGGCAAGCGTCGCGAGGACGTCGTTCGCTGGGTGGAGACGTGCGCTGCAACGCAGCCCAGTCTGGCGACAGCGGCCTGAGGCGGCGTGAAGCACGTCTTCTTCTGCATCGATGGCCATACCGCCGGCAATCCAGTGCGACTGGTTGCCGGCGGCGCCCCTCATCTCAGGGGCGCGACCATGGCTGAGCGGCGGCTGGATTTTCTGGAGCGGTTCGACTGGATCCGCACCGGGCTCTGCTTCGAGCCGCGCGGGCATGACATGATGTCCGGCGGATTTCTCTATCCGTCGCCATCGCCCGACGCTGACATCGGCATCATCTTTATCGAGACCAGCGGGTCTCTCCCGATGTGCGGCCATGGCACCATCGGGATGCTCACATTCGGTCTCGAAAATGGCCTGATAACGCCGGCCACGCCGGGCAAGTTGCGCGTCGATGTCCCGGCGGGACGGCTGGACGTGGACTATGAGGTCGACGGCGATCGCGTGAGTTTCATACGGTTCCGCAATGTCGCTTCCTATCTCGCCGAGGCGGGTATCGAGCTGGACGTGCCCGGGCTGGGCCCGATCACGCTCGACATCGCTTATGGCGGCAATTTCTATGCGATCATCGAGCCCCAGGGTCGCTACGAGGGGCTGGACGGCATGAGCGCGAGCCAGCTGATAGAGCTGAGCCGCACCATCCGGTCAATGGTGCGCGAGAAGATCGAGCCCGTCCATCCCGAGGAGCCCAGCATCCGCGGCGTCAATCACGTCATGTGGACCGACAAGCCCAAGGGTGAGGGCGCCCATGGCCGCAACGCCGTCTTCTATGGCGAGAAGGCGATCGACCGCAGCCCCTGCGGCACCGGCACCTCGGCGCGGCTCGCCCATCTCCATGCCAAGGGGCTGCTCAAGCCCGGCGAGCCTTTCGTGCATGAAAGCTATATTTGCAGCCGCTTCACGGGAAGAATTGAGGAAGTCACGACCGTGGGAGGAAAGCCGGCCATTATTCCCTCTATTCAAGGCTCTGCGATCTCAACCGGGTTCAATACCATCTGGATCGATCGGTCGGACCCGTTCTGGCACGGATTTTCGGTGGTGTGATGTCGTGACGGATCGTATTTGCCCCCACTTATGGTCTAAAGGTGCATCTTCTTCCCCGATCCGGGGGGCCTCTGCGTGGAGCCGGCATGAGTCTCGTCATTCGCAATCTTTCAGAGCAGCTCGTGGATCTCGTGCGCGAGCGCGTCCTTTCCGGCCGTGTTCCGCCCGAGAGCCCGGTGCGGCAGGATCTTCTCGCGGCCGAACTGGGCATTTCCAAGATCCCGCTGCGCGAGGCGCTGGCGCGTCTCGAACAGGAAGGTCTCCTGATCTCGCATGCCAATCGCGGCTTCTTCGTGCGCCCGCTCAGTACGGAGGAGGCCTACGAGGTCTATCATCTGCGCTTGAAGCTCGAGCCGGAAACCATGGCCCTTGCCGCCCTGAACGCGAACGAGGAGGAGCGCCGCGCCGCGCAGGACGTCTTCGCCACGCTGTACCAGGTGACGGACGAGGGCGGCTATGGCGTGGGCTCCTTCAACCGGGCGTTCCACCTCGCGCTGCTGGCGCCGAGCCACCGCAATCTCACCGTCAATATTCTGCAACGCCTGCACGTTCTGTCGGAGCGCTATGTCCGCAAGCATCTCGAACCGCTGGGACGCGACGAGCGCGCGAACGAGGAGCATCGCGAGATCCTCGATGCCTGGCTCGCCCGGGACGTCGAGAAAGTGCTGGCATTGACGGACGCCCATACGCGCGCAACCATCGATGACCTTACGCAACAGTTGGAAAGTCCGGAATAGGGTCGCGACTCTCCCGGATCATCCGATAAGATAAACAGGGAGATTTTGGGGTGAGTTCAGGATTTTGGGGGCCGATCAAGCCGATCGGCGGTGGACAGCATGATCATCATCGTCGGCTGAAACCGACGCTGTCCTGGCCGCACCTGATTGCGCTTGGCGTCGGCGCCATCGTGGGAACGGGTATCTACACACTCACCGGCGTGGGCGCTGACAGGGCGGGGCCCGCCGTGGTGCTGGCCTTTGCGATCGCCGGGGCCGTCTGCGCCTGCGCGGCGCTCGCTTATGCCGAACTCGCAACGCTCATTCCCACGGCAGGCAGCGCCTATACCTACAGCTATTCCGTGATGGGCGAGACCATCGGCTGGGTGGTCGGCTGGAGCCTGATCCTCGAATATTCGCTGGCGTGCAGCACTGTGGCGGTCGGCTGGTCGGGCTATCTGGTCGGCTGGATCCAGTCCGTCGGGATCGAGTTGCCGCCGATGCTCCTGGCGGGGCCCCATGGCGGCGGGATCATCAATCTTCCCGCCGTGCTCGTGGCGCTGGCGATTGCCGGCATGCTCATTGCCGGCACGCGGGAAAGCGCCACCTTGAACATCGTGCTGGTCATCATCAAGCTGACGGCCCTGTCCTTTTTCGTAATACTGGCGCTGCCCAGCTTCTCCGCCGGCAATTTCGAGCCGTTCATGCCTTATGGTTTCGGCAGTCATGAAATCGGCGGCACGACGCGTGGCGTCATGGCGGCGGCGGCCATCGTCTTCTTCGCCTTCTACGGCTTCGACGCGGTGGCGACCTCGGCAGAGGAGGCCCGCAATCCCGGCCGCGATCTCACCATCGGCATCATCGGCTCGATGGCGGTCTGCACGCTCATCTACATGGCAGTGGCGGTCTCTGCCGTCGGTTCGCTGCATTTTACCGAGCTTGCAGGCTCGTCCGAGCCGCTGGCGCTTGTCCTGCGGACCCTGGGACATCCCTTCGCTGCATGGGCCATTGCGGCCGCCGCACTGATCGCTCTGCCTTCGGTCATCCTCGTGATGATGTACGGGCAGAGCCGCATCTTCTTCGTGATGGCACGGGACGGCCTCCTGCCGCGTTCCCTCAGCGATGTGTCGCCGCGCACCGGCACGCCGGTGAAGATCACGGCGATCACGGGCGTCTTCGTGGCTGCAGTTGCCGGTTTCTTTCGTCTCGACGAGATCGCCGAACTGGCCAACGCCGGAACGCTCATTGCTTTCATCGCGGTCGCGGCCTGCATGATGATCCTGCGTCGTCGCGCGCCGGACCTCGCCCGGGTCTTCCGTTGCCCACAGCCCTATCTCGTCGGCACGCTGGCGATCCTGGGCTGCATCTATCTGCTCATCAGCCTGCCTTCCACGACACTGGTACGCTTCGTGGGGTGGAACATCGTCGGCTTGCTGATCTATTTCGCTTATGGCCGCTCGCGCAGCCTGCTGGCCCGCACGGGCAAGCCCGCGGCGGAAGGCAGCGAACCCGAGCTGATTCCGCCGCACCAGTAAGGAATGACGGTGGGATGGCCAGCTTTGCCGTTCCACCGCGACACGCGGATATGACAAAAGGGCCGCCCGATGGGCGGCCCTTGCCTCTTCAGGAATGGACCCGTCAGCGCTGAGGCTGATTATTCTGGCGCTCGCCGCCCTGCTGCTGCCGGTTCTGGTCCTGCTGCTGGGACTGCTGGCGATCGCGCTCGGCATTTCCGCCCTGCTGGCGATTCTGGTCCTGATTATTGCGCGGTGTCTGCTCTGCCATTTCGGTTCTCTCCTTTCGTCCCTCGCTTGGGGGACAGGAAGAAAATCCGGCCGTGGTGAGAATGTTCCGGGCGATGCGGCGGACCGTGCATGCGAGGCAGGGAATGGCACGGATGGATAAATGGTCGGGGAGACAGGATTCGAACCTGCGACCCTCTGCTCCCAAAGCAGATGCGCTACCAGGCTGCGCTACTCCCCGACGGCTGCCCGCTTAACGAAGCGGGAGCGGCTCGGCAATCGCCATGGTGATCTTTGTTTGCGTCCCGGGGCGGCCCGAAGGTCAGGCGTTTTCAGGAAACGGAAAGGGCGGCGCCGCGTTACGACACCGCCCTTGCGAATTATTCATCGAACCGAAATTCGCGCAGATTACTCTGCGGCGTTCGTCGCGTTGGCAACGTTGGCAACGTTCGCGGCATTGTCGACGGCGTTGGCAGCATTGTCGACGGCGTTCGCGGCGTTCTCGAGCTCGTCAACGACGACTTCGTTGCTCGCGTTGTTCATCTCAGCCGCCGGCTTCTCGCCGCACGCAGCCAGGCTCATCAGCGCAGCAGCAGCGCAGGCCACAGCAAACTTCTTCATATTATTTGGCTCCCATAGCAAAGTGCGTGCTTCCGCTAAGAAGCACGAGCCGCCCAATTAACGCGTGCAGCGGGGAAATCAATAGGCTTTTCAACCGATCCAATTGGAAATTGTCGCAGCGCAGCATGCGAGATCGGCTGAGCTGCGAGTCTCGGTGGCGGCACCGTGGCCCCGGACTCGCACCATGTCAGCGGACATTTGCCAAGCAACGCCGGCTCGGCTAACCGGGCCGGGATTTTTCCACAACCCAAATCCCATTTGAGGACCGATCTCCATGGCCGTCCAGTACAGTTTTGTCATGAAGGGGCTGACCAAGACCTTTCCCGGCGCCAACAAGCCGGTTTTCAACAACATAAACCTTCAGTTCCTGCCCGGGACGAAGATCGCCGTCATCGGCGTGAACGGTGCCGGCAAGTCGACGCTGATGAAGGTGATCGCCGGCATCGACACCGAGTTCCAGGGTGAGGCCTGGGCGGGCGAGGGCATTCGCGTGGGCTATCTGCCGCAGGAGCCGCAGCTCGATCCCAACAAGACGGTGATGGAGAATGTGAAGGACGGCGTGCGCCCCGTCGCCGATCTCGTCGATCGTTTCAATGAAATCAGCAATATCATGGGCGACCCGCCCGAAGATGTCGATTTCGATGCGCTGATGACCGAGATGGGCGAGCTTCAGGAAAAGATCGATGCCGTCGATGGCTGGACACTCGACAACCAGCTCGAGATCGCCATGGAAGCGCTGCGCTGCCCGCCGGGCGACTGGGGCGTCGAGAATCTCTCCGGTGGCGAGAAGCGCCGCATCGCGCTGTGCCGGCTGCTGCTGGAGAAGCCCGATATCCTTCTGCTCGACGAGCCGACCAACCATCTCGACGCCGAGAGCGTCCAGTGGCTGGAACAGCATCTCATCAATTATCCGGGCAATGTGATCCTCGTCACCCACGATCGCTACTTCCTCGACAATGTCGTGGGCTGGGTGCTGGAACTGGACCGGGGCAGGGGAATCCCGTTCGAGGGCAATTATTCCGCCTGGCTCGAGGCGAAAGCCAAGCGCATGGAGCAGGAAGAGCGCGAGGAAGCGGGGCGCCAGAAGGCCATCAAGGAGGAGCTGGAGTGGATTCGCCAGTCTCCCAAGGCGCGGCAGACCAAGAGCAAGGCGCGTATCCGCGCGTTCGACGAACTGGTCGAGAAGCAGGAGAACCGCGCACCGGGCAAGGCGCAGATCGTCATCCAGACGCCCAAGCGCCTCGGCGGCAAGGTGATCGAGGCCAAGGGCCTCACCATGGCCTATGGCGACAAGCTGCTGTTCGAGAATCTCGACTTCCTGCTTCCCCCGGGCGGCATCGTGGGCGTCATCGGCCCGAACGGCGCCGGCAAGTCGACCCTGTTCCGGCTGATCACGGGCCAGGAGACGCCCGACAGCGGCACGATCGAGGTCGGTGAGACGGTCCAGCTCGGCTATGTCGACCAAAGCCGCGATTCGCTCGATCCCAACCACAATGTTTGGGAAGAGATCAGCGGCGGCCATGATCTCATGACCATCGGCAAGCACGAGATCCAGACGCGGGCCTATGTCGGCGCGTTCAACTTCAAGGGCGTCGACCAGCAGAAGAAGGTCGGGCAGCTGTCCGGCGGCGAGCGCAATCGCGTGCATCTCGCCAAGATGCTCAAGGAGGGCGGCAATGTCCTCCTGCTGGACGAGCCGACCAACGACCTCGACGTCGAGACGCTCCGTGCGCTGGAAGATGCGCTGGAGAATTTCGCCGGCTGCGCCGTGGTCATCAGCCACGATCGTTTCTTCCTCGACCGACTCGCCACGCACATCCTCGCTTTCGAGGGCAACAGCCACGTCGAATGGTTCGAAGGCAATTTCGAGGCCTATGAGGAAGACAAGCGCCGCCGGCTCGGCGATGCGGCGGATCGCCCGACCCGCCTCGCTTACAAGAAGCTGACGCGCTGACCTGAAACGGCATGGTGAAAAGGCGCTCGCTCGGTTGCGGGCGCCTTTTCGCGGTAGCGGCGAGAGACTGCCGACCTGTGGCTCAGGCGGTCGGGCGCTGCTCGAACAGATGGTGGTCGCCGGGGCTCGCGGGACTGTCTCGGACCGCATCGACCTGTGCGGCAGGCGGGCCGGACCGCGCGAGCATCAGGAAATGCTCGACCTGCCCGTCCTCGCCCTGCACGAAGGCTTCGACGCTGCCATCCAGCCGGTTGCGCACCCAGCCGGCCAGTCCCAGCTTGCGAGCCGTGGCAACCGTCCAGCCGCGATAGAACACGCCCTGTACCCGGCCGGTGATCCTGATGTGCTTTGCGATGAAGGCCATGAGCGGGATGTGTCAGCCGCCCGGCGCATTTTCAAGTCGCGGGCGATCGCCGGACAGGGCCGGCGTTCCACGGAGGATCGCTCTGGAACGCGTCGCGAATCTCAGCGCATCCGCCAGTTTCCGGTGGCGATGATCGGGCGATCCCGGACGGTGCGGTTATATTCATATGTCCAGACGCGCCGGGAACTATCGAGCAGATCGACCTCGATCCGACGATATTCCGAACCGACCGGATTTTCCGGATCGTAAAGCTCGTAGAGATCGATCTCTTCGATCAGTCCGGGCTCCTCGAACTCCAGGATTTCCCCCTGGACGATCCCATGCGGGCCAGTGATGAGGCCTGGATAATCGCCGAGATGATAAAGGCGGCCCGCCACCCGGTCAGCTCCGAGATGTCGGGTCCGGTGCTCGAGGCCGAGCGTCTGATACCCCGTTCCGCCGGGCATGAGCTGGCCATAAGTGAACAGGCGGAAAGGGCTATTCATAGGGCGTGAAGACACCTGTCTGTTCATCCAGCAAGTGGAGCTTCCCGTCGGAAATGGCGAAGAAGGCTCCCTTCAGGGACAAGACGTTGCGGTTCTCCTTTTCCCTTACCCATGGGAAGGTGCGCAGGTTGGCGAGGCTGACCTTGACGGCCGCCTGTTCCATCGCGCGGCCGACATCACGGCTGCGGTTCTCGCCGTAACGGGCGATGACGTCCGCGCGGGCGTCGTCGAGCAGGGAAATCCAGCTGGCGATGAAGCCCCCTTCGCCCGGCGGCGCGCCATGCATGTCCTGCGTCAGCGCGGCATGGCAGCCGCCGCACAGGCCGTGGCCGAGCACCAGTATCTCCTCGACGCCCAGCATCTGCACCGCGAATTCCAGTGCCGCCGAGACGCCGTGGTGGCCCGGGCTGGTCTCGAAAGGTGGCACCAGCGCGGCAACGTTGCGCACGACGAAGATCTCGCCCGGATCGGCGTCGAATATCTCGGTCGGGTCCACGCGGCTGTCCGAACAGGCGATCACCATGACGCGGGGGCTCTGGCCGTCGGCCAGTTGCTCCCATCGCGCGCGCTGATTCGTCCAGCCGGTGCTGCGGAAGCGCCGATATCCTTCGAGCATGTTCGCGAATGTTGCCATGGCGATTTCGCTCCTGCACAAGTTCGACAGGGCTGGCAAGGCGGCGCGCGGATCGCTATCTGGACCCCATGAACGACATTTCCTCGGAACCGCGCGGCCTGGGTTCGCGCAAGCCGGACTGGATCCGCGTCAAGGCCCCCGTCAGCCAGGGCTATGAGGCGACCCGCAAGCTGATGCGGGACAAGGGACTGGCGACCGTCTGCGAGGAAGCCGCCTGCCCGAACATTGGGGAGTGCTGGACGAAGAAGCACGCCACGGTGATGATCCTGGGTGATGTCTGCACGCGCGCCTGCGCCTTCTGCAACGTCAAGACGGGCATGCCGCGTCCCGTCGACCTCCGCGAGCCCCAGAATCTGGCGGATGCCTGCGCGGAAATGGGGCTGGAGCACATCGTGGTCACCTCCGTCGACCGGGACGACCTGCCCGACGGCGGCGCACGGCAGTTCGTCAAGGTGATCGAAGCGCTGCGTCGCACCACGCCGGAAACCACGATCGAAATCCTCACGCCGGATTTCCGTAACAAGCATGAAGCCGCTGTCGAGGCGATCGTCGCTGCCCGGCCGGATGTCTATAATCACAATCTGGAGACGGTCCCGCGCCTCTATCCCACCATTCGACCGGGCGCGCGTTACTACGCTTCGCTGCGTCTGCTGGAGATGGTGAAGAAGCTTGATCCCTCCATCTTCACCAAGTCCGGCGTGATGCTCGGCCTGGGCGAGCAGCGGCTCGAAGTGCATCAGGTGATGGACGACATGCGCTCGGCCGATGTCGATTTCCTCACCATGGGGCAGTATCTGCGGCCCACGCCCAAACATGCGCCGGTGATGGAGTTCGTGACGCCGCAGGCATTCAAGGCCTATGCGGCAATCGCGCGCGCCAAGGGCTTCCTGCAGGTGGCATCGAGCCCGCTCACGCGCTCCAGCTATCATGCCGGTGCGGATTTCCAGCAGATGCGCGCGGCGCGCGAGGCTGCGCTGGCGAAGGCCGCCGCCGCTTCGGGTATCGGCCCGGCCGGATCGCGGGCAGGGGAGGCGTCAGCCCGCTGACCTGCCATGCCCAGACACAACGAAACCCGAAGACTGCCCTACAGCCCGACCCAGATGTATGATCTGGTGGCCGATGTGGCTTCCTATCCGGAGTTCCTGCCCTGGGTGACGGCCATCCGCGTCCGCTCGCAGAGCGAGACGGAAATGGTGGCGGACATGGTCGTAGGCTTCAAGGGGCTGCGCGAGACCTTCACCTCGCGCGTCGTCAAGCGCCGGCCGGAAAGCGTGCATGTCGATTATGTCGACGGGCCGCTGCGGCATCTTTCCAACGACTGGCAGTTCCGGCCGGACGGGGAAGGCGGCGTCCTCATCGATTTCTCGGTCGATTTCGCGTTCAAGAGCCGCATGTTCGAGATGCTGGCTGGCCAGGTCTTCGACCGGGCCCTGCGCAAGATGATCGGCGCTTTCGAAGAGCGCGCCGCAGCGCTTTATTCGCCCAGCGCCTCCGGCAACAGCAATTCGAGCGCGCACAGCGCGGCGTGAAGCCGGATCTTCGCGCGGCCTTCGTCCTCGAACCGTCGCAGGTCCGCCACCACATTCTCGCTTTCGTCGCCGCGTTCGGCTCGGGCGAAGACGACGGTGCCGACCGGCTTGAGCTCCGTTCCGCCGTCAGGACCCGCGACGCCGGTGATCGACACCGCGATATCCGCGCCGCTGCGATTGAGCGCGCCTTGCGCCATGGCCCAGGCCGTGGCGATGGAGACCGCGCCAAAGGTATCGAGCACGTCCTCGCTCACGCCGAGCAGGCTGATCTTCTGCGCATTGGAATAAGTGACGAAACCTGCTTCGAACACCGCGGACGAACCGGGAATTTCGGTGAGCGCTGCGGACACGAGGCCGCCAGTGCAGCTCTCGGCAACAACAATACGCCGTCCGAGCTTGCGATTGGCCTCGATTACCTCGCGGGCCAACATCACCAGCTCTTCCGGCAGCAAGCATATCTTTGCTTCTGCGACCCCTGCCATGCCGCGCAGCATGGGCCGATCCGCCTCAAAAGCCAATGGCATTAACTCTCCTGCGGGTTTCGCCCAGTGAACCGGTGAAGCTCAGGGCGCAGGAAAGGCCGGTTCTTCGGGCAAGCGAAGGCTGGCCAGGGTTTGCGCCGCGATGCCCTCGCCCCGGCCGGTGAGGCCAAGCCGCTCCGTTGTCGTCGCCTTCACGCTCACCCGCGACTCAGGTATGTCCATGATCCGGGCGAGGGCGCTGCGCATCGCATCGCGATGAGGCCCGATCTTCGGAGCCTCGCAGATGATGGTCACGTCGACATGGTCGATGATCCCGCCCCGGGCGCGGACACGCTCCGCCGCGAAGGCCAGGAACTGCCCGGATCGCGCGCCGCGCCACTGCGGATCGGAGGGAGGGAAATGGCTCCCGATATCGCCTTCCGCCAGCGCACCCAGAATGGCGTCGACAAGGGCGTGGATTGCCACATCTGCATCGCTATGGCCGGACAGCCCATGGCTGTGGGGAATTTCGACACCGCACAACCAGAGCGGGGCGCCCGCGACCAGGCGGTGAACATCGAAGCCGAGGCCAGTGCGGGCCGTCATTATCGCCATGAGCTCCCGCTCCATTCGTTCATGATCGCCCGGCCAGGTGATCTTGTCGAGCCGCGTATCGCCCTCCACCAGCCGGACCGCGCTGCCCGTCGCCCGAACCATCTGCGCGTCGTCCGTCGGTTCCAGCTCGCCGGACCAGCCGCGATGGGCAGCCAGCACCACTTCAAAATCGAAGGCTTGCGGCGTCTGCACCCGGCGCAGGACTGCGCGGTCGATCACGGCGCCGGCCTCGTCCCCCTCCGCCCGCACCAGCGTATCGGCAACAGGCAGCACCGGCATGGCTCCAGCGGCGCCCGTCGCCAGGGCGCTGAGCAGCCGGTCGATCACGCCTGCCGGCAGCACGGGGCGGGCACTGTCATGGATGAGGACGCGCGCGGGCGGAGTCTCCGCGCTCGCCAGGGCTTCCAGCGCATTCGCGACCGATTGCCGGCGGGAGGCGCCGCCTTCCACGATGAGCACATCCGCCGCCTCGTCGCCAAGCATCGCGCGCGCTTCGTCCGCCATGCCCGGCGCCACCACCAGCAGCACAATGTCGACGGCGGGATGCCCGCGCAAGGCCAAGATGGAATGGGCGGCGACCGGCCGCCCGGCGAGCGGGCGATATTGCTTGGGCCGCATTGCGCCCGTGCGTGAACCGCTTCCGGCAGCGAGGACGATAGCAGCAGTGCGCGGAGGGGAGACCATGAGCGAGGCGCTTAGCCCAGCGGTTGCTTGCTCGCCAACCGCTTTCGCGCTAAGGGCGCTGCCTGTTTTTTAGGCATTCTGAACATGACGACGCTCAAGCCCATCCAGATCGGTCCGGTGCGGATCGACATGCCGGTGATCCTCGCCCCGATGACGGGCGTCACCGACATGCCCTTCCGTACGCTCGTGCGCCGTTATGGCTCCGGGCTCAACGTCACCGAGATGATCGCGTCGCCGGCGATGATCCGGGAGACGCGCCAGTCGCTTCAGAAAGCGGCATGGGCACCGGTCGAGGAGCCGGTCTCGCTCCAGCTTGCCGGGTGCCAGCCCGCCGAGATGGCGGAGGCTGCGAAGCTGAACGCCGATCGTGGGGCCGCGATCATCGACATCAACATGGGCTGTCCCGTCAAGAAGGTGGTCAATGGCGATGCCGGTTCGGCGCTGATGCGCGACCTGCCGCTCGCGGCCAGCCTCATCCGGGCGACGGTCGAAGCGGTCGATGTGCCCGTTACCGTCAAGATGCGCATGGGCTGGTGCCATGACAATCTGAACGCGCCGGAGCTGGCGCGCATCGCCGAGGATCTGGGCGCGCGGATGATTACCGTCCACGGCCGCACGCGCAACCAGATGTACAAGGGCAGTGCGGACTGGGCCTTCGTCCGGAAAGTGAAGGATGCGGTCGGCATCCCTGTTATCGTGAATGGCGACATCTGCTCCATCGAGGACGCGCGCACCGCACTGGCGCAGAGCGGCGCCGACGGAGTCATGATCGGTCGCGGCGCTTATGGGCGGCCCTGGCTGCTTGGCCAGGTCATGCAGGCGCTGGCCACCGGCGAGCACCGGCCTGACCCCGATCTGGCCGAGCAATATGCCATGATCACAGAGCATTACCGCGCAATGCTCGATCATTATGGCGAGATGACCGGCGTCAACATGGCGCGCAAGCATCTGGGCTGGTACACGCGCGGCCTGCCGGGCTCGGCGGAATTCCGCAACAAGGTGAACCAGGTGCCGGACGCGGCGCGCGTGCTCGACATGCTGGCCCGTTTCTACGAGCCGTTGCTGGCGCAGCCCGAAGCGGTGCTGCGCGAACCAGTGCGGAATGCAGCCTGAGAACGGGAGAAACCGGCTGTCGAGCCAATTCCTTCCCGGCAGGGGGGCACTGCCGGACGCCGCCGAACTGATCGCCGCGCACCCGGTCGCCACGCTGCTGATCGGACCGGACGGCCGCATCGCGTCGGCCAATGCCCGCGCGGAATCGCTGCTCAACATGGCGCGCTCCGCTTTGGTGGGCAGTGTCGTCGGGCGCGTGTTGCGCATTGCCGATCCGCACATGGACACGGCCATCTGGATGACGGACAAGCCGCTCTCCGCCTTCGGCATTCAGGTCCATGCCGGGCGGAACGAGGCGCTGGAAATGGATGTGCTGATCCATCCGTTGCTCGAGGATGAGCGCTGGCGGGTCGTGGCGCTCCATGTTCATGGCCAGTCCCAGACGCTCGGCGTGCGCCGCTCATCCATGGGCGTGCGCTCGGCGACGGGCGCGGCCGCCATGCTTGCGCATGAGATCAAGAATCCGCTTTCCGGCATACGCGGCGCCGCGCAGCTTCTGGAAGGCGATGCGGGGGAAGCCACTCGCCCACTCACCAAGCTGATCTGCGACGAGGTGGACCGCATCGCGGCACTGATCGACCGGATGCAGCATTTCACCAGCAACCAGCCGCTCGCCTGCCGCCCGGAGAATATCTATCCGCTGCTCGATCGCGCGGTGGAGATCGCGACGGCGGGTTTCGCGCGCGATTGCCCGATCGTGCGGACTTATGACCCCTCCCTGCCGTTCGCGCAGGTGAATGGCGACGCCTTCGTCCAGATCATGCTCAACCTCGTGAAGAATGCGGTGGAAGCCGTGGAGGGGGTCGAGGATGGGCGAGTGCAGGTCGCCACGGCTTATCGGCACGGCCTCTCGGTGCTGAGCGGGAAGGGGACATCCCCTCTCCAGATCGAAATCCAGGTGATCGACAATGGGCCCGGCGTGCCGGACAGCATCCGGGACGTGCTGTTCAATCCCTTCATTTCCAACAAGCGCAGCGGGCAGGGTCTGGGCCTTGCTCTTGTGGACAAGCTGGTGCGGGACATGAACGGGCTGGTGCAATATGAGCGGGACCAGGCATCTGGCCGCTCGATCTTCAGGGTGCTGTTGCCGATGGGCGCGAACGGATGACCAGACTGACCGGCAAGATTCTCGTTGTGGATGACGACCCGGCCATCTGCGTCGTCATATCCGAAGCGCTCAAGCGTCAGGGCCATATCGTCCGGACGGTCGGGTCCATTGCCGAGCGCCGCGCGACACTGCCCGTCTTCGCGCCGGATGTGCTCATCACGGACGTCATGCTGCCTGATGGCGACGGTCTCGACGATGTCGGCGCCATCCTCGCCGAGGAGCCGGATCTCAAGGTCATCATCCTTTCCGCGCAGAACACGCTTAACACCGCGGTGCGCGCGACGGGGCAGGGCGCTTTCGAATATCTCCCCAAGCCTTTCGATCTCAACGAGCTGAGCCGCGCGGTGGCGGAAGCCATCAGCGTGCGTTCGAGCGGCGACGCGCCGGAAGCGGGCGAAGGCGGCGGCGGGGAGGAATTGCCTCTGATCGGTCGCTCGCCGCAGATGCAGGAAGTGTATCGCACGATTGCGCGGGTGGTGAGCAATGATCTCAACATTCTCGTGCTCGGCGAATCCGGTACCGGCAAGGAACTGGTGGCCGAAGCGATCCACAGCCTTGGCCCCCGGCGCAGCCAGCCCTTTGTGGCGATCAACATGGCCGCCATCCCGCGCGAGCTGATCGAGGCGGAGCTGTTCGGTTATGAGCGCGGGGCCTTCACCGGTGCGGTCGCTCGCTCCGCCGGCAAGTTCGAACAGGCGGAGGGGGGCACGCTGTTCCTCGACGAGATCGGCGACATGCCGATGGATGCGCAGACCCGCCTGCTGCGCGTGCTCCAGTCCGGCGAGATCACGACAGTCGGCGGCACCCGGCCAGTGCGCGTGAACGTGCGGATCATCGCCGCCACCAATCAGGATCTTCCGGACCTGATCGCCGAGGGCCGCTTTCGCGAGGACCTGTTCTACCGGCTCAATGTCGTGCCGATCCGCCTGCCGGCCCTGCGGGAGCGCGCCGGCGACGTACCTCTGCTTGCCCGCTATTTCCTCGACAAGGCCGCGCAAGGCGGCCTGCCGCGCAAGAGCCTCTCGGACGAAGCGGCGCGGTTGCTCGAGGCCTATGACTGGCCCGGCAACGTCCGCGAATTGCAGAACCTCATGAAGCGGCTGACCGTGCTGACCCGCGATCAGGAAATCCAGGTGCAGCATCTGCGCCAGGTACTCACCTTCGCGCAGACGCTGGGCGGGGCCACCGCGAGCGGCGCGGTCGACTTGCGCGAAGCGGCCCGGCGCTGGGTGCGGGAGCAACTCGCCGTCGGCACGGGCGCCATCGCGCATGATCTGCACGATCGCCTGCTCGGCGTCATCGAACCCGTGCTGCTGGGCGAGACGCTGGCGGCGCTGGACGGCAACCAGATTCGTGCGGCTGCGACATTGGGCATGAACCGCAACACGCTGCGCAAGAAGCTCAATCACTACGATATCGATCCCGCCATGCCCTTGCGCGAGCGCTAGAACGCGTTTTTCGGACAGCACCGGTGACGGCCCGGTGACGGGTTGCCTGCGCGGGACGTTCCTCTCGTAAAGCGTGTTTTCAGAGACACGCCGATGTTGTATCGCTGCCACGATGGATCAGAGAACGGGTCGGAATGCAGGGATGGACGAGTCGTCGCCGACCTTGTTCGGCTCGCCTCGGCTCGGCCGCCTTGCGGAGCTTCTGGCCGGCGTCACGCTGCTCGTCACTGCCGGTTTCACTTACTGGCTGATCGGTCGGCCGCAGCAGGACGATTCGCTGCTCAGCGCGCCCGTGGTGGCGCTTCTGCTGGTGCTGAACCTGCTGCCGGCGATCATCCTGCTCGTGCTGATCGGCCAGCGGATCGCACGCCGCCGTGCCGCGCGCAGCCTCGTCGGCGGAAACGGGCGCCTGCACGTGCGCCTCGTGGCTCTGTTCTCGATGATTGCCAGCCTGCCCTTGCTGCTGGTGGTGATCTTCGCCTCGCTGCTGTTCCAATATGGCGTGCAATTCTGGTTCTCGGCCGATGCGCGCGGCATGCTGCAGAATGCCAGCGATCTCGCGCGCGGCTATTATCAATCCAATCTCAAGGAGCTGGGTGACGAAACCATCACCATGGCCAGCGACTTGCGCGATTATCTCACCCAGTCGAGCATCACGAGTCCGTCCTTCGCCGAGGGTTATATCTATCAGGTCGTCACCCGGAAGCTGAACCGCTCGGCGATCATCGAGATTGGCCGCGATGGCGTGGCGCGCACCGCTGCGACGGTGGATCCCGAGCAGCGCACGGCGGCGGACGTGATCACGCCCGAGATCATCCGGCATCTGCGCGCCGGGCAACCGGTGTTCGTCCAGGCCAAGCCCAACCAGATCGAGGCCTTCGCGCTGCTTTATCCGGATTCCCGCACCTTCCTCTATGCCACGCGCGATTCCGCCATATCCGCGTTCAGCGAGATGGAGCGGGCACAGGCCGTGCTCGCCGATTATGACGAATTCGCCGCCCGTTCGCGACAATTGCAGCTGCGCTTCAACATCGCCCTGTTCATCGGCACGCTGATGCTGGTGGGAACGGCGGTCTGGATTGCGCTGGCCGTCGCGGACCGGCTGGTGCGGCCGGTGGGCGAGCTGGTCGACGCGGCCCGCCGCATCACCGCGGGAGATCTCTCCACGCGCGTCGCCGATGCCCATGGCCGGGACGAGCTGGGCACGCTCGCCAGCACGTTCAATCGCATGACCCAGCGACTGGAAGCGCAGACCACCGCACTGGTCGCCGCCAACAACCAGCTCGCCAACCGCCGCGCGCTCATCGAGGCGGTGCTGTCGGGCGTTAGCGCCGGGGTCATTTCGGTCGATCCCCATGGCGAGATCCTGCTGCTCAACAGTTCGGCGACTGCGCTCCTGGTAAAGCCCGGCGTCCAGGCGGTCGGCTTGCCGCTCGCCGAACTCTCGCCGGAGCTTGCCGAACTCATGGAGGCGGGGACCGGAGCGGACATCATCCAGATCCGTGCCGGCGGCGAGATCCGCACACTCGCGGTTCGGGTGGTCGCCGAGGGCGGAAATCGGGTGCTGACTTTCGACGATATCACGCAGCAGCTGCTCGACCAGCGCCGCGCGGCCTGGTCGGACGTGGCGCGGCGTATCGCGCACGAGATCAAGAATCCGCTCACGCCCATCCAGCTCGCAGCCGAGCGGCTCCAGCGCCGCTATGCCAAGGAGATCGAATCCGACCCCGGCACCTTCCGTCGCCTCACCGAGACGATCGTACGGCAAGTGGGCGATCTGCGCCGCATCGTGGACGAGTTCGGCTCCTTCGCACGTATGCCCAAGCCGGTGTTCCGCGAGGAAGCGCTGATCGATATCGCGCGCCACGCGATGTTCCTGCATGAGGTGGCGCATCCCCAGATCGCTTTCGCTTTCAAGGGTGATACGGCGGACATCACGCTGGTCTGCGATCGGCGGCAGATCGGTCAGGCACTGACCAACATCGTCAAGAACGCCGTCGAGGCGATCGAGCAGCGTCATCTCGGGGAAGCCAGCGAGGCCGGGCGCGGGGAGGAGGCTTCCGCGCCTCATGGCCATATCGCAATGGCCGTGCACCAGCAGGAGGGCGAGCTCGTCATTTCCGTTGCGGATGACGGCATTGGCCTGCCCGTGGAACGCGAGCGGATCATCGAGCCCTATATGACCACGCGCGCCAAGGGCACCGGCCTTGGGCTCGCGATCGTGAAGAAGATCGTGGAGGAGCATTTCGGCACGATGAGCTTTGCCGATGCGGAGAATGGCGGCGCAGTGGTGACCCTGCGCTTTGATGTCGCGCGGCTCGCTCGCCTGGCGGAGGACGGCGAGGAGCGGCCCGGAGATATGATGAAAGAGACACTGAATGGCGCTTGATGTTCTGATCGTGGATGATGAAGCGGATATCCGGGAGCTTGTCGCGGGCGTCCTGGAGGATGAAGGCTTCGAAACGCGGCTCGCCGCCAGTAGCGATGAGGCGCTGGAAGCCCTGGCGGCGCGCAGGCCCTCGCTGGTGCTACTCGATGTCTGGCTGCAGGGCTCGCGGCTCGACGGGCTGGAACTGCTCGAGGAGATCAAGCAGCGGGATGCGACCATTCCGGTGCTGATGATATCCGGGCACGGCAATATCGACACTGCCGTGGCGGCCATCCGCAAAGGCGCGGTCGATTTCATCGAGAAACCCTTCGAATCCGACAGGCTGCTTCACATCGTTGGCCGTGCAACCGAGACGGAGCGGCTGCGGCGCGAAAACCAGGTGTTGCGCGCGCGCTTCGGTCAGGAAGAAGAGCTGACCGGCACCAGCAATGCCATCAATTCGGTGCGCGCCACTATCAAGAAGGTTGCGGGCACCGGGAGCCGCGTGCTGATCTGCGGCCCTGCCGGCGTGGGCAAGGAAGTCGCTGCCCGGATGCTCCACAACTGGTCCGGCCGGGCGGACGGTCCGTTCGTCATCGTCACGGCCGCCCGCATCGAGCCTGAGCGAGCCGAGGAAGCGCTGTTCGGCGTCGAGACGCCGGAGGGCATCATTCGGCCCGGCCTTCTCGAGCAGGCGCATGGCGGCACATTGTTCCTGGACGAGATCGCGGACATGCCGCTGACCACCCAGGGCAAGATCCTGCGCGTGCTGACTGACCAGAGCTTCACGCGCATTGGCGGCCAGCGGCAAGTGAAGGTGGACATCCGCGTGATTTCCTCGACCGCCCGCGATCTCAAGGAGGAGATCGAGGAGCGGCGTTTCCGCGAGGATCTCTATTACCGCCTGAACGTGGTGCCGCTCGTCATTCCCCCGCTGGCAGACCGCCGGGATGATATTCCCGGGTTGGTCGAGCATTATCTGGCCCGTTTCGCGGCAGAGCGCGGCATGCCGGCCCCGGTCATGGCGCCCAACACCATGGCGGCGCTGCAATCGGGGGACTGGCCTGGCAATGTGCGGCAGCTCCGCAATGTCGTGGAGCGCACCATCATCCTGGCGCCGATGCAGCCCGGCGGCGTGATCGAGCTCGACATGCTACCGGTCGACGCGACAGGCGGCAGCGATGATCTGGGGCTTTCGAGCGCGATCATGGGCGCCCCCTTGCGCGAGGCGCGCGAGAACTTCGAGCGCGAATATCTGCGCATCCAGATCAAGCGGTTTTCGGGGAACATCTCGCGCACCGCCGCGTTCATCGGCATGGAGCGCTCCGCGCTTCACCGCAAGCTCAAGTCGCTTGGGCTCGGCGAGGGCAGGGACTGAGGCGCGGGAAACGCCTCGCGCCTTGCGCGCGATCGACGGAATGAGCCGCTGGCCTGGGGGACGGCTGTCATGAATGGCTTTTGTGCATTGCAGCAGGCTATGGCTGGATTTCCCCTGGGGAATCGCCTAGGTTTCCAGCCGTCCCCACGCAGGGTGGGGCAATCGACGTTCAGACTGGACGCGATGCGGGCAGCGACCCGCCAATAACAGGAGTTAAAAATGGCCGATAAACTCAACAATCTTCAGGACATTTTTCTCAACAGTCTCCGCAAGAGCAAGACTCCGGTGACGATGTTTCTCGTGAAGGGCGTTAAGCTTCAGGGCATCGTGACCTGGTTCGACAACTTCTCCGTGCTGCTGCGCCGGGACGGTCAGACCCAGCTGGTCTACAAACACGCAATCTCCACTGTCATGCCGGCGCATCCGCTCGATCTTTCGAAAATCGAGTCCGCCTTTTCTGCGAATGAGCGCAAGCCCAAGCTGCTGCAGGAGATTTTCCTTTCGGCGGTTCACAAGTCCGGCGAGCCGGTGACGATGTTCCTCGTGAACGGCGTCATGCTTCAGGGCGAGATTTCCGCTTTCGACCTGTTCTGCATGCTTCTCCAGCGCGATGGTCTTGTCCAGCTCGTCTACAAGCATGCCATTTCAACGGTTCAGCCGGCGCATCCGCTCGATCTCTCCGGGGAGAGCGACGATGACGAAGACTGACCGGCGAGTCTGAACCATCGCCCATTTCACAGAACGTGAAGAGGTCGCGCGCGGGGCGCGGGCTGTCGTCGTGCATGCCGACCTTGGCGGGCGGCAGCGGCGCGACGTCTCCGCACGCCTCGAGGAAGCGCGTGGCCTTGCGCTGGCCATCGGGCTGGACGTCGTGGAGACAGGCGTGTGGCGCGTCCGCCAGTCGCGACCGGCCGCCCTGTTCGGCTCCGGTCAGGTCGAGGAGATCGGCGCGCTGGTCGCACAGGCGGAGGCCGAGCTGGTCGTCGTCGACAATAATCTGACGCCGGTCCAGCAAAGTAATCTGGAGAAAGCCTGGTCCGCGAAAGTCATCGATCGCACCGGGCTCATCCTGGAGATTTTCGGCGAACGCGCGGCGACGGCGGAAGGCCGGCTCCAGGTCGAGCTTGCCCATCTCGATTATCAGGCCGGCCGCCTAGTGCGCAGCTGGACGCATCTTGAGCGTCAGCGCGGCGGCTTCGGGTTCCTTGGTGGTCCCGGCGAGACGCAGATCGAGGCGGACCGGCGCATGATCCGCGATCGCATGGCCCGCATCCGGCGCGAGCTGGATCAGGTAACGCGCACGCGCGGCTTGCACCGGGCCCGACGTCAGCGCGCACCCTGGCCGGTGATCGCGCTCGTGGGCTATACCAACGCCGGAAAATCAACTCTTTTCAATCGGCTGACGGGCGCAGATGTCATGGCGCAGGACATGCTGTTCGCCACGCTCGATCCCACCATGCGCCAGATCAGCCTGCCGGGCATCGACAAGGCGATCCTCTCCGATACGGTGGGTTTCGTGTCGGATCTGCCGCACCAGCTCATCGCCGCTTTTCGCGCGACGCTGGAGGAAGTGCTGTCGGCCGACCTCATCCTCCATGTGCGGGACATCGCGCATCCCGATACCGAGGCGCAGAAAGCGGACGTTCTCGATGTTCTCGCCGATCTTGGTGCCGCACCGGCGGACGAGGACGGGTCGGCCGGGAAGGCGGAAGCGCCGGACGCGGCGCATGAAGGAGCGGGGCCGGTCGCGCCCATCATCGAGATATGGAACAAGGCTGACCTGATCGAGGACCCGGAGCGCCTTGCCGCCGTGCGCGCTCGCGCCGAGCAGGAGGGCAATGTCGCCATCGTCTCGGCGCTGACCGGGGAGGGGGTGGACGCGTTGCGGCGCATGCTCTCGGATATACTGGCGAAAGGCCATCGCCGTTACGAGATCACGCTGGACGGCGGAAATGGCGCCGCGCTTGCCTGGCTCCATGCGCATGGTGACGTGCTCCTGGAAGAGCACGATACGTCGGGCGAAACCGCAACGGTGCATGTGTCGGTCCGCATCGCGCCCGCCGACCATGAGCGCTTCCTTCGCCTCCATGGGGGCTGAGACCGTCGCTGCGCCCGCAAGCACCGGGCGCGGGGAGGGGAAGGGCGCCCTTTCAGGTCTTCCAAGGCTTAAAACAGCGGCTGGCTGCGCCGAGCTCGCTCAATGAGATTGCGCCGGCAGGTCGGCCGGGGAAGCCCGGTCAGTCGCGTCCGGCCGACTTCTCCGCTGCTTTCACGGCTTGCCAGAGCGCTTCCTGGTCATCCAGCGCAAGCGCGGGAAAATCGGTGCCGGCCATGGCCTCCATGGCACGGAAGCGGCGCTCGAACTTGACGTTGGCGCGCCGGAGCGCCGTTTCGGGATCGACTCTGTGATGGCGAGCGAGATTGGTCACCGCGAACAGCAGGTCGCCTATCTCTTCCTCAAGCGCCTCCGAGCCGACGGCGTGGGAGACTTCCTCCATTTCTTCCAGTATCTTGTTACGGACATCTTCGACATTGTCCCAGTCGAAGCCCACGCGCGCGGCGCGTTTCTGAAGCTTCTCGGCGCGGGCCAGCGCCGGCAATGCCACCGCAACGCCGGCCAGCGCCGAATGATCGCCGTCATCTTTCTCCGCGCGTTCCGCCGCCTTGATCTCGTCCCAGCCGGGCGATGCGCCGCCATCACCGAACACATGAGGATGACGTCTCACCATCTTCTCGCAAATCACTGTGATGACGTCGGATAAGTCGAACGATCCGGCTTCCTGAGCCATCCGGCTGTGGAACACCACCTGAAGCAGCAGGTCGCCAAGCTCGTCCTTGAGTCCGGCCATGTCATCCCGCTGGATCGCGTCCGCGACTTCATAGGCTTCCTCGATCGTGTACGGCGCGATCGAAGCGAAGTCCTGTGCGACGTCCCACGGACAACCGTGCTCCGGATCACGCAGCCGCGCCATGATATCCTGAAGGGGAGTTATATTCGCCGCCCTGCTGCTCATCTCGAAGTCCGATAATATATATTATGTTAAATGAAAGGGGACGCTCGGCGCGGCGTGTCAGCCCGTGATCGCCGCTTCCGGTTCAGCGCCTCCGGTCTCCGGCCTTGTCTTTCGCGCCGCGGTGACTGGCGAAAGAAATGCCGGCGGGCGATATCGGCCAAGACCATCGAGCAGCACCAGCCAGAAGAATTCCGTGTTGCGCAGATAGCGCATGGCGTAGCGCTTCGGATCGCTGAGCACGCGATGGAGCCATTCCATCGCGATGGCACGCACCCATTTGGGCGCTCGCACCACGGCCTCGGCCTCATAATCGATCGTTGCGCCCACGCCCATGAAAACCTTCACGCCGGGCATGCGATGTCGATGCTTGCTGATCCAGATTTCCTGCTTGGGCGCGCCGAGCCCCACGACGAGACAGGTGGCGCCTGACGCGTTGATCATCTCGATGGCCGTGGCGCATTCGGCTTCGTCATTGACGAAGTTCATCGACGGTCCATGCGCGCCGACGACGATATCACGACCGGCCAGACGGTTGATGCGGGCCTGCGCCATGGCCGCCACGCCCGGCTTCGCGCCCAAAAGGAACATCCGCACATCGGGATTGGATGCGTGATGTTGCCAGTAAGCCGGCACGATATCCGATCCGCACGCCTTGCGCATGGGACCGCGACCAAGGGCGAGTACGCCGCCCCTAACATATTTGCTGTCGCACGACACGATGGTGGCGTCCGCATAAGCGGCGGCGAACTCGGGGTTGCGTTGGAGCTGGTAGAGATGATCGGAATTGACGGTGAAGAGCACGTCATTGTCGAGGCGCTCGACCAGTTCCTGGACCGAAAGATCGTCGATCCACACGTTGAGCAGCCGCGCCTGTCGCCACACCGCTTCGCCGCGCGGCGGCGCCATTCGCTCGTTTTCCATAGTCGGCCCCGTCAAAGGATCGCTCCCTCGGGACGTCCGCGTCGGGGATCGCTCCAGTTCATGTCTGCTTCTCCGTCAAAGCACGCATGCCATCCGACGCGTTAAGGATTGGTGCGCCCGACAGGATTCGAACCTGTGGCCCCCAGATTAGGAATCTGATGCTCTATCCTGCTGAGCTACGGGCGCATGACCAAAAATCGTTGATTTCTGCCGCTTTCGACTATGTGAGCCCACCCGGCATGTCAACGCAAAGTGGAACAGAACGGCAATATCGGGCACAGTCCGGCACACCACCAGCCTGAAGCTTGTGGTCGGTCCGATCGCAATTCAGTGCAATTCGTCAGGCGGCGCGATTGGCACGAGAAGCGGCGCGATGGGAATCCCCTCCTCCATCATCTCCTTGGCGTCCGCCGGCTTCGCGACGCCGTGGAGAATCGCGGGCTCGGCTTCCCCATAATGAATGGCCCTCGCCTGCTCGGCAAAGTCGGCGCCTACCCAGCGGGATTCCTTCAACATTTCCGCCTGGGCGCTCGCCAGCGCATCAAGGAGGTGCTGGACGCGCTCCGCATGGGCCTGCGGATCTTGCGGGACCGCCGGTTGCTTGTCGGAACGGCCGGCAAGATCGCTGTGGCGATTGCCCTTCATGGCCACGGCCGGGGCCATAACGGCCTTGGAAATCGTCGGGCAGCCGCAGGTCGGGCAGTGAATTTGCCCTGCCCTGCGCTGCTCCTCATAATCGGCGCCAGATCGAAACCAGCCTTCGAAGATGTGGTTGCCGGAACATTGAAGGTCGAAGGAAATCATGAAATCACAACGTCTCCGATCGGCTTGCGATGCCGCAGGGCCGGTATTCTCGTTCGCACATCTTCCAGCCGACCGAGGGTCAGGTCCACATAATGGATACCGGTCGTCTGACCTGCATCGAGAAGAACGGTGCCCCAGGGATCGACGACCAGGCTGTGGCCATAAGTGTGGCGGCCATCCTCATGCCGTCCGCATTGCGCCGCCGCAACGATGAAACTTGCCGATTCAATCGCCCGGGCGCGCAGCAGCACATGCCAGTGCGCCTCGCCGGTCGGCACCGTGAATGCGGCCGGCACCGAGATGATGTCCGCGCCGGCATCACTCAGTGTGCCGAACAGGGCGGGAAAGCGCAGATCATAGCAGATCGTCAGTCCGAGCCGACCCCATGGCGTCTGGGTGGCGACGGGCTGCTCTCCCGCGACATAGCTGTTCGATTCCCGCCAGCTTTCGCCGGTCGGCAGATCGACATCGAAGAGGTGGATCTTGTCATAGCGGGCCCGGATGTTCCCGGCGGGGTCGATCAGATAGCCCCGGTTGCGGCGCTTGTCCGGCTGACCCTCGTCGGCAATCGCCAGCGAGCCAAGATGGATCCATATGCCGGCCTGCTGCGCTGCCGCCCGGACGGCGGAGAGCACGGCGTCCTGCTCCTCGTGTACAATCACGCTTCCGGAGCGCTGCCGGTCCCGGTCGAGACAGCCGGACATTTCCGGGGTAAACAATATCCCGGCGCCGCCCCGGGCAGCCTCCTTGATACCGGCAACGAGCGCTGAGGCATTCGCCTGCGGGTCGATACCGGCATTCATCTGGAACAGCGCGATCCGCATGCCTCGGGTCGTCCGTTTCAGAGACCGAGGCGCTCGTCGAGCTTCCCGCTGGCCTCCAGCGCCATGAGATCGTCGCACCCGCCCACATGCTGACCGTCGATGAAGATCTGCGGCACGGTGGCACGGCCATTGGCGCGCTGGATCATTTCCGCGCGGCCGGGGCCGCCCATCGTGATGTCATATTCCTCGAACGCCACGCCCTTGTCGCGGAGCAAGGCAAGAGCGCGAGCGCAATAGCCGCAGAACGCGCGCGTATAGATCTCGACCTGATGCATGGCGATGCGCTTCCTTTCTTTTTTCTTTCCCGGATGTTGGAGCGGCGGACGGGATTGTCAATCGTCCGCCTGCGAGACGCGCGTCCAGCAGAGGATCTCCACCCGGGCCGCGCCATTCTGCTTGAGCAACCGGGCACAGGCCGTCGCCGTCGCCCCCGTCGTCCAGATGTCATCGACCAGAACGACGCGCCGGCCCTCAATCTTCACCCTGGCGCCGGGCGCCAGCACGAATGCCCCGCTGACGATCCGGCTGCGCTCGCGCCGGGAGAGGGCATGGAGCGGCGGCGTGTTTCTCACCCGGCGCAGCAGATCCAGTTCCAGCGCGATCCCCGTCTCCCGCCGCATATGCCCTGCGATCAGCGCCGCCTGGTTGAAGCCGCGGGACCAGATGCGCCATCGGTGCAGGGGCACCGGGAGAAGCAGCCGGCCGGCCGCATCGCCATCCTCGAGCAGTCGAGCCATATTAACCGCCATGAACCGGGCCAGGCTGACCCGGCGACCATATTTGAGCCGATGCGCCATGGTCCGCGCGACGTCCCCATAGCGCATCACCGCACGGGCCCGGTCATAAGGCGGGGGCGTGGCGAGACAGGCTCCGCAGGCGATCCCTTCCCCGCTGCCATGCGGGAGATCGGTCCCGCAGATCGTGCACAGCGGCTCCCCGAGAAAATCGATGGTTGACCAGCAGGCGGCGCAAAGCGTTTCCGGTTCGGCCACGATCACGCCGCACGCCGGGCAACGCGGCGGAAGTGCATAGTCCAGCACCGGCCGGACCGCGGACCTCAAAAACTGAAAAACCCCCATGAAACGGCTTGTTCCACGCGTCCGCAGACGGCACAAGCCCGAGATGAACGTTCCTCGCATCTTCGATCCGGCCTTGCGCGCATCGCGGCGCGACCGGGCCGCCGCCACCTTCCAGCGCCATGACTTCCTTTATGCGGCCATGGCGGAGGAGTTGCTGGAGCGCTTGGGCGATGTCTCCCGCAGCTTTTCTCGCGTCCTCGTCATCGGTTGCCCGGACACAAGGCTGCGGGATTATCTGTCGGCAACCGGCTATGGCCAGGTGACCTGTGCCGACCCCGGGGCGCTGTGGGCTGCCCGGGCGCAAGGCGAGCAGGTGAGCGAAGACGCCTTGCCTTATGAAGGAGGTGCCTTCGACTTGATCCTGTGTTGCGGGACGCTGGATACGGTGAACGACTTGCCCGGCGCGCTGATCGCGATGAATCGCGTGCTGGAGCCCGATGGACTGCTGCTGGTGAGCTTCGTCGGCGCGGGTTCGCTTCCCCGGCTCAGGGCGGCGCTGATGGCAGCCGATGGCGACCGGCCGGCGCAGCGCCTTCATCCGCAGGTCGACGTGCGCGCGCTGGGCGATCTGCTGGCCCGGGCCGGCTTCGCCATGCCGGTCGCTGATCAGCAGACCCTCAACGTACGATATGGATCGCTGTTCGGACTGCTGGGAGACCTGCGCGGAATGGGCGCGGCACAGTGCCTCGCTTCACCTCCCCCGCCGCTCACCCGCGCGGCGCTGGTGCGTGCGGCAGACCATTTCGCGCAGGAAGCCGAGCCCGATGGACGGGTCACCGAGAAATTCGTGATCCTACACGGGAGCGGCTGGCATCCCAGCGCCACCCAGCCCAAGCCCGCACGACGCGGCAGCGCTACGGTCTCCCTTGCCGATGCCTTGCGCCCCTCAGGGCCCAAGCCGACCGGATGAGTCAGAGCAGAGCATCGAGCATGGCGACCAGCGGCTGGTCGGCGGGCGGCATGTCGAGCGCGAACAACTGCTGCTTGTGAAGCCAGCGGCTGTCGCTTGCTTCCGTTGGCACGACCTGCCCCTTCCACTTGCGGCAAACGTAAAGCAGCAGGAGCAGCTGGCGATCCTCGATCATGCCGGTGGCGAAGGTCGCAGGCGCGAGGCAGGCCGTTTCGGTCTCGATGGCCAGTTCCTCGCGCAACTCGCGCACCAGCGCCGCCTCGGGTTGCTCGCCCGGCTCCACTTTTCCTCCCGGAAACTCCCACAATCCGGCCATTGCCTTGCCGGGCGGACGTTGCTGGACAAAAATGCGCGTATTTGAATCCACAAGGGCGGCCGCCACGACGACCAGGGGCTGCTTCGCCATTTGGTTACAGGTCTCTATGAATTATTAACCTCTTCTCCCTTACACATGCACGATCGCCTGTCGCAGAGGAAAAATCGGTGCGCTCGCTCATCCGCAGAATTCTGGTCTCGCAGGACGGCGCGACCGCAGTGGAATATGGCCTCATCATCTCGCTCATCGTGCTTGGGATGATCGGTGCGCTGACCAGCATGGCGACCAAAACCAACAATGTGTGGTCGAACGTCGCCAATCAGGTGAGCAATCATTAACCATCTATTCTTTACAGTCATGCCTCTACGTTAGGACTTTGGAAACGATCCTGCCGCTAGAAACCTGATGCTGACTGATTTTTTGTTGGCCGGGTGATTGTAGTACTGCAGATCGAGGAGACCTGTCATGAATTTCGTTCGCAAGATGATGAAGAACAACAAGGGTGCGACCGCCATCGAATATGGCCTGATCGCTGCCCTGATCGCCGTCGCCGCTATCGGCGCCATGAGCAGCCTGGGCGGCAGCCTGGAGAATACCTTCAACAAGGTGTCGAACAAGCTCGACGAATAGTCTTTCCGTCGGGGAGTTTCGACGACTCCTTCTCGACAGGCAAGAGGCGGCGGCGCCATGTGCCGCCGCCTTCTTTGCGTCTGGGATCGCGAGGCGCCGTCGCCGCGCGTCCAGTCTCCTAATTGGTGATGATCTTCACGCGCCGCCCGGGCTCGAGCCGGCTATTCGCCTGCAGTGCGTTGAGCACCAGAAACCGTTCCAGCTTATGATCGCTATAGGCCAGGCGGCTGGCGATGCTCTGCGCGGTATCGCCCGCCCGCACGGTCACCAGGCGCACCCGGCGTGGCTTCACTGAGCCTGCTTCCGTGTCGCTGAGGCGCGCCACGGAACTGACCAGTGGGGACAGGTTGCCGAGTCCCTGCCCGGCCGGCGTCACCACCACGAAATGATAGGCCGTCGATGGCCCGAACTGATAGGCGACGACTGTCACATCGAGCCGGGCTCCTTGCGAATTGGTCATGCTCGCAGCGCCGGATGCGGTCTGCAATCCGTTGATGGTCGTGCGTCTCACCGCGATCGAAGGGCGTTGACCCTGCCCTGCCAACTGCCCGAACACATTCTGGACATAAGCGTCGAGATCGCCGCTGAACGATGTGCCGGTGAATTGCGCCTGCCCCGACTGTCCCACGATGGAGACGGCATTGGTGCCGTTCTGGATGGTGAAGCCGCTCGGTGCCGTGAACTTGAGCTTGAACGTGGGGTGGATGAACTCGCGCCCAGAGACGATGCCTTCCTTCGGATCGTCGTCATAGAGCATGCCGTCGAGATTCTGGAGGAACGTGCTCGCATTGCGCAGGCTGCTCGTGGATCGCGTGGCCTGGGCATTGGTGAGCGCCCGGCGGACGCGCGAGGCAGGGTCGGGGTGCGTGCTTGCCCATTCCGGCACGGTGCTGCCCTGCCCGCCGATCTGCCCGTCGAGCGTATTCTGCGCGGCGAGCGAGGCCAGCATCGAGGAGAGCGCCTTGGGATCATAGCCCGCGCTTGCCAGATAGCGAATGCCCAGATCGTCCGCTTCATATTCCTGCGAGCGGGAGAATTTGAGCGTGAGCAGCTGCGCACCGGTGCCAATGCCCCGCTGCAGGAGCTGGCCGAGCCCGGAGTCGCCGGCAACAGCGCCCACCAGGACCTGTCCGAGCATACCCAGGATCGAGTTGCGCGTCGCGGCGCTCTGGCGCCTTTGGCTGTGCTGCGCGGCCACATGGCCGACTTCATGCCCCAATACGCCCGCCAGCTCCGCTTCGTCATTCATGAGCGCCATGAGCTGCCGCGTCACATAGACATAGCCGCCGGGGATCGCGAAGGCGTTGTTCACTCGCGAGTTGAGCAGGCTGATCGTGAAATCATTCTGCTGGCTGGAAAGGCTCGACTGGACGGCGATCCGCTTGCCGACGCTGGTCACATAGGCGGCCTGCGGTCCGCTGTAGAGCCCGCCGAACTCGGCCAGAAGCTCCGGATGCGCCTTGGCGCCCTGCGCCTTCTCGTTCTGGCTCATCGAGGTGGCGGTCTGGATCTGGCGCTGGGCCGTGCCGGTCCCTGTGGCAGCGCAGCCGGCCACCAGCGCGCCGCCGAGCCAAAGCGTGAGAAACCTGCGACCCATGAGCCTCCCCTCGTCCTGTTTCTGCAAGATCAGTCTGCCTTCCGTGGATTAATCCGGCTTCCATGGAATGCAAAGCGGTCCACGCGGTTCCGCCTGCCTTGTTCCGGATGGAAGCCGGGTTGCCCCGGACGGGCCGTTTCCGCTGTCGCTCAACCGCCCATGGCGAGGAACTTGTCTGCCCGCTGGCGGCGAAGCTGATCGGCCCCAAGGCCATCGAGCGTCCGCAATTCCTCGACGATCGCCTTCTGCAGCGTCTCGATGGCGGCAGCCGGCATACGATGCGCGCCGCCGACCGGCTCGGGCACGATGCGGTCGATCACGCCGAGCGTGGCGAGGTGCTGCGCGGTGACTTGCATCGCCTGCGCCGCATCCGCGGCCTTGTCGGCCGTGCGCCAGAGAATCGACGCGCATCCTTCCGGAGAGATCACGGAGTAGATGGCATGCTCGAACATCAGCACCCGGTTCGCGGAAGCCAGCGCGACCGCGCCGCCCGATCCGCCTTCTCCCACGATCGCGGCGACCATCGGCACGCCGAGCGCGAGACAGGCTTCGGTGGCGCGGGCGATGGCCTCGGCCTGACCCCGCTCCTCGGCCTGGACGCCGGGAAAGGCACCGGACGTATCGACAAGCGTGACCACCGGCAGGCCGAAGCGATCGGCCAGTTCCATGAGGCGGATCGCCTTGCGGTAGCCTTCCGGCATGCCCATGCCGAAATTGTGCTTCACGCGCGAGGCCGTGTCATTGCCCTTCTCGTGGCCAATGAGCATGACCTTGCGGCCCGCGATGGTCGCGAATCCGCCCTGGATCGCCTTGTCGTCCGCGAAGGCGCGGTCTCCGGCGAGCGGCATGAAATCGCTGCACATCATGGCTGTGAAATCGCGGAAATGCGGGCGCGCCGCGTGGCGGGCGACTTGCGTCTTCTGCCAGGGCGTGAGCTTGGCATAAAGATCCGCCAGCATCGTGGTCGAGCGCTGCTGGAGCTTTTCGATTTCCGCATCGATGTCGATCGCGCCACTGTCGGCTGTTTCGCGCAATTCATCGATGCGCGCCTGCAGGGCCGCGACCGGCTTCTCAAAGTCGAGATAACTGATCATCGGCAGCGCGCTATACTCCGGGCCGCCTGAGGTCAACGAGCGGATGACGGGCGTTGACGAGAGCGACGAGCCGGCCGGCATCGACATGAGTGTAGATCTGCGTGGTTGCGATGTCGGCATGGCCCAGCATCGCCTGCAGGGCGCGCAGGTCCGCACCGCCTTCGAGCAGGTGCGTCGCGAAGGCGTGGCGCAGGACGTGCGGGCTGACCCGGGCGGGATTGATGCCCGCTTCGGCCGCGAGCGCGCGGACGATCTGGAACAGCCGGACGCGGCTGAGATGCCCTTTGCCGGAGGGGAAGAGCCAGGGGCTGTTTTCCGGCAGGTGCGGCCGCCAGTCGGCGATGGCGGCGCGCGCGCGGTCGGAGATCGGGACGAGCCGCTCGCGCCCGCCCTTGCCGCGGAGAATCAGGAACGGCCGGTCGGCGGCAAGCGCCCGGGCGGGCAGCGAGACCAGTTCGGTGGCGCGCAGGCCCGATCCGTACAGCAGCTCGATCAGGGCAGCGAGGCGCAGGTCGAGCGGATTAACCGGGGTACGCGCGAGGCGCTCGGCAATGGCGGCAAAGATCGCGTCGACATCGCCATGGCCCAGCACGCGCGGCAAGGCGCGGCGGACGGACGGACGCGGGAGCCCGCCCGATGGATTGTCCGTCCGCACCCCTTCCGTCTCGAGAAAAGCGAAGAAACCGCGCAGCGCCGAGGATTTGCGCGCGAGGCTGGAGGGCGCGAGGTCCGCCCAGTCCTCCCCCAGCGTCGCCAGTGCCGCGTCGTCTGCGGGCGCCAGATGGCCGAGGCGCGCTGCGGCATCCTCCAGATCGTTGCGATAGGCGAGCAGCGTATTGCGCGCTGCGCCGCGTTCCGCCGCCAGCATGGCGAGGTAGCGGTCGATCATCGTCCTGTCGCGGGGAGCAATGGGACGATCCGCGTCCTCACCCTCAGCCATCAGAGCCGCGCCATCGCCTCGGCGGCAATCATGCGGGCATAGGGATCCAGTCCCACCTGACGGAGTGCCGCCACGATGAAATAGAGCTGCTGGGGCGTCATGGCCTGCCAGTTCTGCCCCTGCATGCCGACAGCGGCCAGAAGCGCCACGGTTCCGCGTTCCCCGCGCTGCGCCGATGCCATGATCGAACGACTCCAGCGCCGCCGGGGAACGGGATCGATGCCGGCGCCCTGCAACAGGCGGTCGCGGGCATCGGCCGGCAGCCGGTCCAGCCCGGCGAGCGCGGCAACGAGGCTGCCACCCAGCAATTCTCCCTCGCCGCTCGTGGCCGAGACGAAGGACTCGATGCGGCCCGCGGACATGTCGAAGGCCGGTGCCGGCAGGCCGGTAGCGAGAAGCGCCCAGGTCCGCTCGCGCGCATGGCCTTCCAGTCGGCCGAGCGCGGCGGCCCAGCGCGCGGCGTTCCGGTCATAGCCGCCGGAGAGCATCGCGGCGACAAGCCAGGGCGTATCCTCGCCCGCGCCGGCCGTCGGCGGCAGCGCCGCGGCAGCGCGCGCGATCACGGGAAGCGCGCCGAAATGAACCTCGCCGGGGCCCGCCGGCCAGCGGTCGGCCGGCTGCAAGCGCCAGAACTCCCGCATCGCCTCGATCCGTCCGCCTATGGAATTCGCGCCATAGGCATTGCGCAGAAGCTCGGCGCTCTCACTGCTATCGTCGTCCTCGGCAAGCGCCGCATGAAATCCGAGCGCGGTCCTGCCTGAGAACACGCCCAGCCGTGTCGCCACGGCCGTGCCCGGCAGGCGCTGCGCGGGCGTAAGTCCGGGCGCGCGGGCTTCCCACGCGCGGACCTGCGGCCCGACGGTGCCATAGAGCGCGGTGGGAATCTCGACATTCGTCGCCGTCGCGAGCCCGAAGCGCCAGGCGGTGAGGCGATCCACACCATCCCACTCGATTCGCACCGAGCGTCGGCTGTTGGGGCCGGCGCCGACCACCTTTTCGGCGAGCCGGTAATCGATGCCGCGCGCGATGCCACGACGGGATGCCTGGTTGAGCAGCGCGCTTGCCGAGCCCTGGTCGGCCGAAAAGGATGCGCAGATCGCCTGCGCCATGAACCAGCCCGGCTCGTCGCTGAAATTGCGGGCGCGGGGCAGCAGCGGGCAGAAACCGGCGGGATCGGCCGTGGCCAGCTGCGTCTGCATCGCCACGGAATAGAGGCGCCGCGTATACTGGTCCGAATCGACGCCCTGGACGAGCAGGCGGGCATTGTCCGCCTCGCCCATGCGCAACAGTAACCAGGCGCGCTCGGCTACCCAGTCTGCCCCGTTGATGTCGCCCGGCGTGTCGATCTGGGAGATCAGGGCGCGGCGCAGCAGGATGCTGGCCCATCGCGACATGAACGGCGCGCGGGTGGCGCGCATGATGCTTGCGAGAGCCTGCCCATGCGTCTGGCCGAATGCCGCGCGGTCCAGTCCGCCAAGCTCGGGTGTAAGCGGCCCGATGACATCGAGCGAACGCCGGGCCGTCGGCGGTAGATCATATTTCTCCGCGATCTCATCGGCCTGCGCGGCATTCTGGGCCGCATTGTCCGAGGCTTGCATCGCGTTCGCGGCCTGATCGATCGCACTCGTGGCGGGCAGCAAGGGAGTCGGCGTGCTCGTCGAGGGAGTCGACGGTGGCGGTGCAGGCTGGTTGCGAGCGGGGGGCGCCGAGGGCGTCGGCGCAGGTTCTCCGAATCCCTCCGGCAGTAGCGATTCCGGCCCGCTCTGCGCCAGCACGGGAAGAGCGAGCGCAAGCGCGCTCAGGCCAGCAAGGAGCAGGGGCCGGTTGAACCGCATCCGGCGGCCTATCCTGCCAGATTTTCGGCGGAAACGGGGATCTCGATCTCGCTGACCGGCTGCTCCCCGCCTTTCCACCAGGACAGGGCGAGGAGGAGGACCAGCAGGATGGGCGGAATCCAGACGAGAAGGGACAGAGGATGTCTGCGAGGGCGGTAGGGGTCGCGGCGGCTGAGTTTCATGATGGAATTGCGTGGCCTTGCCGAAATTTCAGGTTCTCGAGACGGCAGATGATCGCCGTTGCCTCAGGCGTGTGCCGCTGTATAGCCGCGCAAATCATGGTGCGAAACGATAAATATGAGGATCGGCGGCCGCAGACCTCTCTGGTCCTCGTGGGACTGATGGGCGTGGGCAAGTCGACCATCGGCCGCCGGCTGGCCGCGCGCCTCGGACTGCCCTTCGTCGACGCGGACGACGAGATCGAGCGCGCCGCCGGAATGAGCATCCAGGAAATCTTCGACACCTTCGGCGAAGCGCAGTTCCGCGACGGCGAGCGGCGCGTGATCGCGCGGCTGATCGATGGCACGCCCAAGGTGATCGCGACCGGGGGCGGTGCGTTCGTCAACGAGGACACGCGCAGGCTCATCCTGGACAAGGCTGTCGCGATCTGGCTCGATGCCAATATCGACATTCTGGTCGAACGCGTCTCTCGCCGCGATGGCCGGCCGCTGCTCCGGAACCGCAACGCCCGCGAGGTGCTCACCCAGCTGGCGGACGAGCGGCGCCCCTTCTATTCCCAGGCGCCGATCCGCGTGATGAGCTCGGATTCGCCGCATGACGCGACCATAGACAAGATCATGAAGGCGATCGGCCAATGAGCATCGTTCCCGTTTCCCTCGGCGCGCGCAGCTATGATGTGCGCATAGAGACCGGCCTGCTGGATCGCGCCGGTGAAGCACTGGCGCCTTATGCCAGTGGCCGGCCGTTCCTCGTCGTCACCGACACGAATGTCGCTGCCGCGCAATGGCCCCGCCTTGCCGCCGCGCTGGAAGGCGCCGGGCTGCGTGCCGAACTGGTGACGCTGCCGGCCGGCGAAGCCACCAAGGACTGGAAGCATCTGGAAAGCCTGACGGACCGGATGATCGCGCACGGGATCGAGCGCGCGGACCATGTCGTGGCCTTTGGGGGCGGTGTGATCGGCGATCTCGTCGGCTTCGCGGCGGCGATCTTGAAGCGCGGCTGCCGCTTCATCCAGATCCCGACGACGCTGCTCGCCCAGGTCGACAGTTCCGTGGGCGGCAAGACCGCGATCAACAGCCGCGCGGGCAAGAACCTGATCGGCGCATTCCATCAGCCCTCGCTGGTGCTGATCGATCCGGCCACATTGGATACGCTCGGGCGGCGTGATGTCGCGGCGGGCTATGCCGAAGTGGTGAAATACGGTCTGATCGACGACGCCGACTTCTTCGCCTGGTGCGAGGCCAATGGCGCTGCCCTGTTGGCAGGCGATCCGGAAGCGCGCAGCCATGCCATCGCGAAGAGCGTCGCCGCCAAGGCCGCCATCGTCGCGGAGGACGAGCGCGAGATTACCGGGCGGCGCGCGCTGCTCAATCTCGGGCATACCTTCGGCCATGCGCTGGAAGCCGAGACCGGCTTTTCCGACAGGCTGCTCCATGGGGAAGGCGTGGCCGCCGGCATGGCGCTTGCCTTTGCCTATTCGGCCCGGCGCGGCGAATGCCCGCCCGAGGATGCGGCGCGCGTCAGGGATCATCTGCGCGCCATGGCCCTGCCGGCTTCGCTTGCCGATGCGGGCATCGATGCATCCGGCGCCACGCTCGTCGCGCATATGCTTCACGACAAGAAGATGAGCGCAGGCACCTTGCCCTTCCTGCTCGCACGCGGTATCGGACAGACCTGGCTGGCGAAGGATGTCGATCTCGCGGACGTCTCCGCCTTTCTCGACGAGAGCCGCTGACTCAGCGGGGCGGCCGCGCGAAGAGCCAGCCGGCCCACAGCCACCCCAGGATCATCATGACGCCCCCGATGGGCGTGATCGCGCCGAACCAGCGCGGCGCGCCAAGCGCCATGGCATACAGCGTGGCAGCGAAAAGCACGCTGCCGCCCAGCAGCAACGCGGCAGGCGCGCGTAGGCCCGCCCGGTTCCCCAGCGCAACAACGGCCACGGCATGGACGAGCTGATACAGGCCGCCCGTGCGCAGCCATTCCGCCGCCTGCTCACTGCCGGCGGCGTGCGCGCCAAAGGCTGCTGCCGCGATGGCAATGGCCGCGCTGAGCGCTGCAAGAATCGCAATCATGCCTCGTCTCCCACTGTCGCCTTGTGAGGCAGGACCATGGTCCGCCCGGGGCGGTAAAGCAGATCCTTGGTCGCCAGCAATCCCGAAGCGAGCTGCACGTCCAGTCGCTTGCGATCATTGTCGCGATACTGCCGCTCGATCTCGTCGATCTGCTCGGGTGAAACACCCAGCTCCTTGAGGGCGAACCTGCCCATGGTCACGGCGGATTCGAACACTTCCCGGACCACGGCAGCAGGCGAGAGGCTGGCGAAGTCGAGAAGCTGCTGGCGATCATGCGCACGCACCAGCACGGCAGCCTGCGGAAAGGCCTCCATCGCTTCGTGGACCATGGCAGGCGTCAGCCGGCGATCATCGAGCGCGAAGATCAGCAGGCTGGCCTCCTCCGCGCCAGCCCGCCGCAGAAGATCGATGCTGGTGCCGTCGCCATAATAGACCTTGATGTCGAACTGGCGGGATTGCTCGATCTGGGCTGGCTTCCGGTCGATGAGCGTGACCTTGCAACCCTGGCCCATCAGCATCTGGGCCACGGTCTGACCGAAACGGCCATAGCCCACGATGATCGCGCCGCCGCGCGCCTGCCCGTCCGGCCCGTCGAGCGCCGCCGTCTCGTCGTCCTTCGCCGAGAATTCGAGCCGGCGCGCGAGCATGAGCAGCAGCGGCGTCGTCATCATCGAGACGGTGACGATCGCGCTGAACATGCTCGCGGCTTCCGGCGCGATCAGCAGCGCGTTCTGCGCATGGGCGAACAGCACGAAGCCGAACTCGCCACCTTGGCTCAACAGCAGGCCGAGCGCCAGCGCCTGCCCGCTTGGCATGCCGAACAGCCGGCCCAGTCCGGCGATGAGCCCGATTTTCACGGCCACCAGCGCCAGCGCCATGCCCAGGATGAACAGCGGTTCCCGGATGATGACTCCGACATCGAGCACCATGCCGACCGCGACGAAGAACAGGCCAAGCAGGATCATGCGGAACGGCTCGACATCGGACTCGATCTCGTGCCGATAGGGCGAGTCCGCCAGCATCACACCCGCAATGAAGGCGCCGAGCGCCGGCGAGAGGTGCAGGGCGTGCATCAGCGAGGCGGACGCCAGCACCGCGAACAGCCCGACCGCCACGAACAGCTCCCGCTCCCCGAAACGGCCGACGAGACGCAGCAGAGGCTGGAGCAGGAAGCGCCCGGCCAGGACGAGGCCGACGATCGCGCCCAGCGTATAGAGCGCCAGCATCCAGTTGGGCGGCGCGGCGGGATCGGCCGGCGCCCGGGAAAGCGAGGCGATGATGGTGATCATCGGCACGATCGCCAGGTCCTGCAGCAGCAGGATGGAGAAGGCCTTCTCGCCGAACGGGGAGTTGATCCGCCCGCTCTCCTTCAGGCTGGGCAGCACCTGCGCGGTGGAGGACAGGGCGAGAGGGAGCCCGAGGGCAATCGCGGCGCCGAGCGTGAAGCCGGTCGTCAGGAAGATCAGCGCGACGAGCACGATGCCGCACGTCACCACCTGCAGCACGCCCAGCCCGAAGATATCCCGTCTCAGCCGCCAGAGACGCGCGGGATTGAGCTCCAGGCCGACCAGGAACAGCAGCAGCACGATGCCGATCTCGGCAATGGCGAGCTTGCTTTCGCCCCCGCCCACCAGGCCGAGACCATAGGGTCCCACCAGCGCGCCGGCCACCAGATAGCCGAGCGTGGCGCCGAGCCCGAAACGACGGAACAGGATCACGAAGGCCAAAGCGACGCTGAGCAGGATGACACCTTCGCTCAGCAGCAATTCCGTCACGGTCGGAACCGCGCCGGCGTCATCCACCGGCCGATGCCCGAGCCAGCGCCTGCTCCATGGCGGCTTCCGCCGCTTCAAAGGCAAGGCGCATGGAGGGATGCCGCGCCGGATAATCGCGCCCTGCCGCCAGCAGGTCGAGCGACGGCCAGTCGGGCAGGCTGTCGCTTTCCCGAGAAAGATAGGCGCGCCAGCCCTGGCTCGCAGCCGCGATCCGCGCCTTGTCCGCGCCGATTACGCCGCGTGCGAAGATCGCCGCAGCCGCCTGTCCGAGCGCACAGGCCTTGGCGTCGAGCCCGATCGCCTCGATGGTGCCTGCCGCATCCAGGCGCAGCGTCACGCTCATCCGGCTGCCGCAGGTGGGGGAGCGCCGTTCGTCGGCGCCATCGGCATCGCTGAGCGGCGGGAAGGACGCCACGTCCGCCGCCATGCGCAGGACGTCAATGCTGTAAAGGCTGGCGCTCATCGCGTCGGCTGCCTGTCATTCGCCGGCATCGGCCGCATTGTCCTGCTCGCTTTCTCCGAAATCGCCGAGCAGCCCGCCCTGCCGACTGTTCTCCGCAATCCATTTGCTCGTGGCCGAGCTGCTGGCGTTCAGCAGCGGATAGGAGCGCGAGAGGCGCATCCAGTCCGGCCGGTTCGTCTCTATCCCGTAGAGCGCGTCATAGACGATCGTGAAGAGAACGAAACAGATCGTGGCGACGAGCAGGCCCTTCACCGCGCCGAAGCCAAGCCCGAGAAGCCGGTCGAACATGCCCAGCGCAGAGCTCTTGGTCTTGCCGCCGATATAGCCGGCCAGCACTTTCCCGAGCCCGTAGACAAGCCCGAAGATCGCGACGAAGGCGATGAGGGCCGCGCCATATTCCGAGCCGACGAGGCCGGTCAGCATCGCCGTCACCGGGGCGTGGAACAGGCGCACCGCGACAAAGCCGCCGATCAATGCGCCCAGCGCCAGCGATTCCGTGACAAAGCCTGCGATGAACCCGCGAATGGCGAGGCCGCCGATGAGAAGGAGGACGGCAATGTCGAGTGCGGTCATGCTGCGGTCGCTAGTCCCGCCCAAGCATATGGTCAACAAGCTCGCTGAGCTGCGTGAAACCGCTCACGGAGAGTTCCTTGGCCTGCTTTGCCGCGCTCGACGGAACGAGCGCGCGCCGGAAGCCGAGCTTGGCCGATTCGCGCAGGCGCAGCGGGGCATGCGCCACGGGCCTCACCTCGCCGGATAGCGCGATTTCACCCATCACCACGGCGTCCTGCGGCACGGGTCGCTCGGAGAGCGCGGAGATGAGCGCGCTGGCCACGGCAAGGTCGGCGGCCGGATCCTGCAGGCGATAGCCGCCCGAGACATTGAGATAGACTTCACAGGCCGAGAAGCTGAGCCCGCAACGCGCCTCCAGCACGGCGAGGATCATGGCGAGGCGGCCGCTGTCCCAGCCCACCACCGCGCGCCGGGGCGTGGCGCCGCTGGCAAGCCGCACCGTCAGGGCCTGGATTTCCACAAGCACCGGCCGCGTCCCCTCGATCGCGGGAAAGACTGCCGTGCCGGCCACGCGTTCGTCCCGCTCGGTGAGGAAAAGCAGGGAAGGATTGGCGACTTCCTGGAGCCCTTCGCCGGCCATGGCGAAGACGCCGATCTCGTCGGTGCCGCCGAACCGGTTCTTGATCGCTCTCAGGATGCGATATTGATGGCTGCGCTCACCCTCGAAACTGAGCACCGTGTCGACCATGTGCTCCAGCACGCGCGGTCCCGCGATCGTGCCGTCCTTGGTGACATGCCCCACCAGGATGAGCGCGGCTCCGCCCTTCTTGGCGAAGCGGACGAGTTCCTGCGCGGAGGCGCGGACCTGGCTCACCGTGCCCGGCGCGCCCTCGATCGTGTCGCTGTGCATCGTCTGGATGGAATCGATGACGAGCAGATCCGGTGCGCGCCCCCGCCCCAGCGTGGTGAGAATATCGCGCACGGATGTCGCGCTGGCGAGCTGCACGGGCGCATCGCCAAGGCCGAGCCGGCGCGCCCGCAGCCGCACCTGATCGGCCGCTTCCTCCCCGCTCACGTACACGACGCCGCGCCCCGCGCGGGCGAGACTGGCAGCGGCCTGCAGCAGCAGAGTCGATTTGCCGATGCCGGGATCACCGCCGATCAGCGTGGCCGACCCCGCGACGAGGCCGCCCCCCAGCGCCCTGTCGAATTCGGCAAGGCCGGTGCCGAGTCGCTCGGGCAGGGCCACGTCGCTGTCCAGCCCGACTAGCGAAATGGCGCGCCCGCCATCCTGCAGATCGTGCCGGACGGAGAAAGCCGTCGGCGCGGCTTCCTCGACCAGCGTGTTCCATTCTCCGCAATCGTCGCATTGTCCCTGCCAGCGCGTGGCCAGCGACCCGCAGGCTTGGCAGACATATCGGCGTTTGAGCTTGACCATGCCCCCTCATATCAGAACGAAGAGGGAACGCCAGATCAAAGCGGCGCGCGGGAAAGAGGCTCGGTACAGCGCAGGAGCGGCGCTCAGCTTTCGCTGACGATCCGCTCGATGTCCGGCACCGGATGCCCTGTCAGATCTTTGGCCACTTCGCCCACCAGCCGGCTTTCCAGCTCCTTGTGGTAGTGGCCGCGCAGCTCGCCCAGCGTTTTGGGCGGCGCGACGATGATGAGCTTGTCGAACGCATTCGCCAAGGCGCGCTTGTTGAGGATCGCGGCCGCTTCATCGGCGAACCTGTCCTCGGCAAGGCGATGGAAATCGGTTTCTTCCATGGCACTGCGCCCTGGCCCGACCGAAGAGAAGGCCCGGCCGGGCGCATCGGTCCCCTGCTCGTGCCCCGGAGGATTGTCCTGCTCGCGCTCCTGCTCGAGCACGAGATTGGGATAGGTCTCGTCGCCCTCGTTACGGAAGAGCAGCATCTTCTTGCCGTCCATCACCGCGACAAGAGTCCCATGATCGATCTTCATCTTCTTCCTCCATTCGACGTTCTGCAGCGATAACGAATGGCCGGTCCGCCCGGTTGCGTCCCGCGTTCGGGGGGGCTTGTCAAGCGGGTTCGCGCATCCGAATTAGAGCGTCCATGATCAAGGTCGCTTCCTACAACATTCGCAAAGCCATCGGGACCGACCGCCGTCGGCTGCCCGAACGGATCATCGACGTGCTCAACGAGCTCGATGCCGATGTGATCGCGCTGCAGGAAGCGGACCGCCGCTTCGGGCCGCGCCATGCCGTGCTGCCGGACCGGCTGCTGGCGATGCACTCGGATTATCGGGCCGTCGAACTGCCGACCCGCACGGAAAGCATGGGCTGGCATGGCAATGCGCTGCTGGTCCGGCGGGACGTGCAGGAAGGCGCTGCCGGTGACGTCATGCATCTGCCGTGCCTGGAGCCGCGCGGGGCCGTGCTCGCCTCGCTCGATCTCAAGGGCATGAAGACCCGGGTGGTGGGCATGCACCTCGACCTTTCGGGGCTGTGGCGCCGGCGGCAGGCAGCGGCGGTGGTCCATCATGTCGACCAGCTTGAAGATGGCGATCCCTCGGGCGCGACGATCCTCATGGGCGACACCAACGAGTGGACCGTCAATCGCGGGTGCCTTGCCGATTTCGCGCGCCAGTATGAGATCGCGCCATGCGGTCGCAGCTTCCATGCCCGCCGTCAGGTCGCGGCGCTGGATCGGATCATGTGGCGCGGCAATATCGCGCTCGAGGATTGCGGCGTTCACAGCACGGCGCTGGCGCGGCGCGCCTCCGACCATCTGCCGATCTGGGCGACGTTCAGCACGAAGGACTGACCGGCGCGGGGACTGACGGGCGCAGGTCGCTGCCGATAATCCGGTCTCCGCGGGATTGACGAGTCGACAAGCCGCGCCGTCCGCGCCAATCTGCCGGCATGCGGGAGAAGGAACTGAGGCTGGCGCTGGTCTGCTATGGCGGCGTGAGCCTCGCAGTCTACATGCATGGCGTCACCAAGGAGATCTGGCGTCTCGCCCGCGCCAGCCGGGATTTCTGGAGCGCCGGTCCCGCCTCGGATGGGGGAAGCGAGAGCATCTATCTCGCGATGCTGCGGGCCTGCCAGGCAGATCATGATCTCAGGCTGCGCGTCCTGCCGGACATCATCGCCGGCGCCAGCGCGGGGGGCATCAACGGCATCTTCCTTGCCCAGGCGATCGAGACCGGCGAGTCGCTCGATCCGCTGACCGAATTGTGGCTCCGCTGCGCCGATGCCGACATCCTGCTCGATCCCGATGCGCGGCCCCTTTCGCGCTTCACCAAATTCTGGGCCGCGCCCATCCTCTGGCTGCTGATGCGTCGGCGCGGCGACACGGTGGACAAGACGGTGGCGCCGGAAGCCCGGGAGGAAGTGCGCCGCAAGCTCTCGAATTTCGTGCGGGCGCGCTGGTTCGCGCCGCCTTTCGGCGGCAAGGGCTTTTCGGGCCTGCTGCTCGATGCCTTCGACGCAATGAGCGCGGGCGCTCATGGCGAGCCGCTGCTGCCGCCTCATCATCCGCTCGATCTCTTCGTGACGGCGACGGATTTCGCGGGGCATGAGGAAACGCTGCGACTCAACAGCCCGCCCCAGATCAAGGAAACCGAGCATCGGCTGACCATCGCTTTCCGAGCTCGAGGCGATTATCCCCGCCGCCTCGCGGACCCGGCCGAGCTCGTCTTCGCGGCGCGCGCCACGGCGAGCTTCCCCGGCGCCTTTCCGCCTTTCACGGTGCGGGAACTTGATCGCGTGCTGAGCGAGCGGGAGCGGCCATGGCCGGGGCGCCAGGCCTTCCTGCGCCGCATCCTGCCGCACCACAGTGCGCGGGGCACGGCGGAGGATGCCGTGCTGATCGATGGCTCCGTGCTCGCCAATGCGCCCTTCGCGCAGGCCATCGACGCGCTCAAGGATCGCCCTGCCCGCCGGATCGTGGACAGGCGCTTCGTCTATGTCGAGCCCGCCCCTGACGTGGCGGGTTTTCGCCTGACGTCGCCCGTCGCACGGACAGAGACGGGCGAACGCCCCCTCCCCGGCTTTTTCCGCACGATCTTCGGCGCGGTCAGCGACATCCCGCGCGAGCAGCCCATTCGCGACAATCTGGAAGCGATTGCGGCCCGGTCGGCGCGGATACGGCGCATGCAGCATATCGTCGACGCGCTTCGGCCGGATATCGAGCGCACTGTCGATCGCACGCTTGGCCGCACGCTGTTCCTCATCCGGCCGACGGCCCGGCGTCTCGCCGTTTGGCGCGCCCGCTTTCAGCAGAGAGCGGCCCGATCGGCGGGGTTCGCCTATCCCGCTTATGGCTATCTCAAATATTCCGGCATTGTCGAGGAACTGGCCGACCTGATCCTCGCGCTGGCCGGAGAAGGGTCGCCGCTGGACCGGGAGGAATTGCGGCGGACCTTGCGGGACGCGCTGCATGTGCGTGGCATCGACAATGTGGGGCACGGGACCTCGGACGGCGCGAGCGACGCGCTCATCGCCTTCTACCGGAGCCATGACGTCGCCTTCCGCATCCGCCGCCTCCGCTTCCTCGCACGCAACTTGTCGACGGCGGGCGAGCAGGATTCGCCGGGCGAAGCAGTCGATGACGGCCGCGCCCAGATGCGCGACATGCTTTACGAGGCCATCGCACTCTACGCGGAAAGGCAACTGCCCGGCTGGTTCGACGAGACTGTGCGGGAACGCGCCCGGGCGGCGCGGCGCGATCCGCTCGCCGCCATCGAGGCCGTGGCCGAGGCGCGGGATCTGCGCGAAGCCGATGCGATGGTGGACGCGCGCTTTGCTGAAGCAGCGATGTGTCTCGCGCCGGAGGATCGCAGGCACCTGCTCAAGGCCTATCTGGGTTTTCCCTTCTATGACATCGCCACGCTCCCGCTGCTGCAGGGCGAGGGACTGGACGAATATGACCCCATCAAGGTGGACCGGATTTCGCCCGAGGATGCGACGGCTATCCGCGCGGGCGGCGCTGCCGCGACGCTGCGCGGCATCGAGTTCAACAGCTTCGGGGCTTTCTTCAGCCGCGCCTATCGCGAGAATGACTATCTGTGGGGCCGGCTGCACGGCGCCGACCGGCTGATCGACTTGCTGCTCTCCACCATGCCTGCCTGGCCGGATGCGGACGCACGCCGGGCCGCGTGGAAGCGGCAGGCCTTCGAGGCCATCCTTGACGAAGAAGAAGCGCAATTGCCGCTCATGCAGGCGGAAATCGCGCGGATCCGGCAGGAGATCGACGCCGCTATGCCGGCGGCGAATCGCCCTTCACCAGAGTGACTTGCGAGACGTCGATCGAACGGCCGATGAACCCGCCCTCGCAGTACATCAGATAATAGCGCCACAGATCGACGAAGCGGACATCGAACCGGAGCGGCAGCATGCCGGCATCGACGGCGGCGTCGAAGCGCTCGCGCCACTTGCGCAGGGTCCAGGCATAATCAAGCCCGAAGCGGACCTGATCCTGCCACAGCAGCCCCTTCTGTGCGGCGATCTCCCGGAAGCGCCGCTCGGAGAGCAGGCAGCCGCCGGGGAAGACATATTGCTGGATGAAGTCCGCCCGGGCGGCATAAGCGGGAAAGATTGCATCATCGATGCTGATGAACTGGATGGCCGCTCGCCCACCCGGCTTCAGCAGGCGCGCAATGCTTTCCAGATAAGCGGGCCAGTAGCGCTCCCCGACCGCCTCGACCATTTCCACGCTCGCGATTGCGTCATACGTGCCTTCCGCGTCGCGATAATCGCGCAGCAGCACGCGGGCGGGCGCTCCGCTGGCGGCGAGGCGCTGCTCGACATGGGCCTTCTGTTCGCTCGACAGCGTAAGGCCCGTATATTGCAAATCGTATCGCTCAAGCGCCCGCGCGGCCAGGCCGCCCCACCCGCAGCCGATCTCCAGCAGCCGGTCCCCGTCTTTGAGGTCGAGCCGGTCCAGAAGCGCGTCGATCTTGCGGGTCTGCGCTTCGTCCAGCGGTTCATCGGGATAGGCGGGGCATGCGCTCGAATAAGTGAGAGTGCGGTCGAGCCAGAGCGCGTAGAAATCATTGCCGAGGTCGTAATGCTCGGCGATGTTCCGGCGCGCGCCACGCCGGCTGTTGTGCCGCCGGGCGAGTTTCAGTCGCCCGAGCAGGCGCGGCAGCCCGGACGAGCGCGCCGCACTCCCCAGGGAACGGGCATTCGCGCCGAACAGGGCGAACAGCGTCACCGGATCCGGGCTGGACCAGTCGCCCGCTGCCCATGCGCGATACCAGCCCGTCGAGCCGGAGGTGGCGAGGCGCGCGACTGCCCGCCAGCTTGCAAGATGGACGATGGCCGAGAAGCCGGGCGCATGGCCGCCGAGCAGGCGCACGGCGCCATCCGGCAAGTGCAGCTCCAGGGAGCCGGTCAGCAGGCCCCGATCGACTCGTCTCAGCACGGATGTGAACAATGCCCCCGGCACGGAGCGCCAGAGCCCCCGCCCCGCCCGCGCGCCCGTCCGGCGCAGGAAAGCGCGTTGGCGGCTCGCTGGCGGATTGTGGACCGTCATGGCGCCAACATGGTCTCTCGGGGCGGCAAAGACAATCGTTCAGACTGTCGAACGTTTCATGCCCGAACGGTCGCGTAAGCGGAAAGCGCGCGCTCGCGGGCGGCGCGATGGTCGATGATCCTGGCGGGATAGCCCGATGGCCGGAACCCATGGCTTTCGGGATCGTGGACCACTCCATCCGGCAGCCCCGCAAGCTCGGGCACCCAGCGGCGGATATAATCCGCGGCGTCGAACTTGGCCGATTGGCCCAGTGGCGCCATGATCCGGACGAACATGCTGGAATCGATCCCGGTGCCCGCTACCCACTGCCAGTTAACGCTATTGTTCCCGTAATCGGCATCGATCAGCGTATCCCAGAACCACTGTTCCCCATGGCGCCAGTCGATGAGAAGATGCTTCACCAGGAAGCTCGCCGCGATCATGCGCACGCGGTTGTGCATCCAGCCCGTCGTCCAGAGCTGGCGCATGCCTGCGTCGACGATGGGATAGCCGGTGCGGCCCCGCTTCCATGCTTCGAAGTCACCGGCAGCCTCGCGCAGGTCTCGCCACGGAAAATCGTCGAACTGCGCCCTGCCATTGGCACTGCCATGTCGGGGATGCTGGAGGATCACCGTCTGCGCATAGTCGCGCCAGGCCAGTTCCCGCAGATAGGGCTCGGTCCGTCCATCGCGCCGGGCAATGCGATGCCAGACGAGGGACGGCGAAATCTCTCCGAAATGCAGGTGCGGCGACAGGCGCGAACTGCCCTCCACCGACGGCAGGTTCCTCGCGACGTCATAGTCCCCGGCGCTGTCCGCAAAAGCCTCGAGCCGGTCGAGCGCGCCTTGCTCGCCCGGCTGCCAGGCCTGTGCCATGCCGGTCGCCCAGTCGGGGCTGGACGGGCGCAACGACCAGTCGTCGAGATGCTCACTCGCCGGCCATGAGGAGGGCGCGGGGATTTTGTCCGTTCGGGCCATGGGTTCCGGCGGCGGCATCGTCTCCCGCAATGCCCGCCAGAAGGGCGTGAAGATGCGATAGGGGCTGCCGCTGCCGGACTTCAGCAGGCCTGGCGGGTGAAGATAGTTTCCATCATGCAGCACGAGGTCGAGCACGCGCGCGATCGCCCGTTCCGCATTGCGCCACCAGGGCTCATAATGGTGCAGGGCATGGACGCGCCGCGCGCCCACTTCCCGCGCGAGTGCCGGCAGCACTTCGTCCGCGCGTCCCCGGCGAAGCACGAGGCGCGAGCCGGAGGCGCGCAGATCGCCTGCGAGGCTGGCGAGGCTCCCATGCAGCCACCAGCGGGAGGCCGCCCCCATGCGTCGATGGCCCGGCGTCTCGTCGTCCATCACATAGACCGGCACGACCGGCCCTTCCGCGCAGGCCGCGAGCAGGGCAGCCTGATCGCCCAGCCGCAGGTCGCGGCGCAGCCAGAGGATGACCGGTTCCGTCATCGCGGGGCGCTACCGCAGGGCCTCGGCGGGAATCCGGATCACGAAGCTGTTGCGAACCGGGATCCTGTCGAAGCGCTGGTCGCTCAGGACCAGATCGCCATTGGCCTCGCGCCGTGCGAGCGGCATGCGTGACCAGAACAGGAAGGCACGGGCATCGGGATCGACCGCGCATGCCTTCTCGATGGCGGGGTCGTCCATTCCGGTAGGCTGACCCTGTGCGGCAGCGGAGACGGGCCCGGCGCTGCCGAAGAGACTATATTGGAAGCGGCCATGGAGGCCATCCGCCCGCCAGAGCATCTCGCGTTGCCATGGAATGAAGGGTTGCGGATTGGCGACCAGCATCTTGGGGGCCCGCCCTTGCTGGCGCAACCATGTGTCGCCCTGCGCCTGCGCCACGCCGGAGATGGCGCCATTGGCGAAGATATAGGCACTGCTCGCCGCCACGATGATCGCGGCGCGTGTCTTCATCCGGTCAAAGGAAACGCGCTCTCCCCGCCGCGCCCAGACATAACCGCCGATCAGCAGTGCCCAGAGCCAGATATCGATGATGAACAGCGTGTCGCCGTAGAACCAGCGGTCGCTGAGGGGCGAGAGCAGGCGTACGCCATAGCTGTTCAGCCAGTCGAAAGCGGGATGACTGAGCGTCCCGACAAGAGCTATGAACCACAGCCAGCCGAAATGGACCGGAAGCCTCCCCGCCGGGCGCGTCCCGCGGCGGGCTTGCCACCGGTCCACCAGGACCATGATGACGGCAAGCAGGACAGGCAGGATCAGCATGGCCAGCGGCCCGTGTGTCAGCCCCCGGCGCAAGGCGAGCGACTGCGTGCCGAGGACGGTGCACGTCGCGTCGATGTCCGGAATATTGGCCGCGATGATGATGGTCGGCATGCCGAAGCCCGACTTGCGCTTGAGCCCCAGTTGCCCGAGCACGGCGCCGACCATGCTGTGCGTGAGATTGTCCATCCGCTGTTCTTCCGGTCCTCCTGACGTGCCGTCAAGCGATTGGCGATGAACGCTCGGGCCGGCGAAGGGCCGGAATTCGTCCTGAGAGGGGCGGGATTCATCGCGATCAGGATATCCGCCACGCCGCGGGTCATGCTACTGTCGGCGGCTCCGGATCGGTCCCCACGGGAAGACGTCCGGAAACAAGATCCGGATTAGGTGGGGGCGTTGGGGGGAACATGGCGACTATCGCGGCACCGTGGCCCGAAAGGATCATCGCAGGCATGAACTGCCCGTTGCGCCGCGCGCGGCCATTGCCTTTTCTCTCCCCGCTTGCCATCGGCAGGCCTCAGGGCGCTGATCGGATGAAGCAGCGCCTCAGGAAGGACGATTGCGAGCAGAACCGTGACGGACAAGGCTGACCTCCCCTATCGCCCCTGCGTGGGCATCATGCTGGCCAACCGGCAGGGCCATGTATTCGTCGGCAGGCGGATCCAGCCGAAGGAAGGCGATGCCTGGCAGATGCCGCAGGGAGGGATCGATCGGGGCGAAACCGCCGAACAGGCCCTGATGCGCGAACTGGCCGAGGAAACGGGCGTCGCCGCCAACCTCGTGGACATTATCGCGCGTTCGGCCCGCGAGCATCTTTACGACCTGCCCGAGCCGCTCATCGGCAAATTATGGGGCGGCAAATATCGCGGCCAGGCCCAGCGCTGGTTCCTCCTGCGCTTCAAGGGCGAGGACGGCGACATCAATATCGAGACGCACCATCCCGAGTTCGCCGACTGGCGCTGGGTGCAGGCGGAAGAGCTGGTCGACCTGATCGTGCCGTTCAAGCGCCCCGTCTACCGCGAGGTAGTGCAGGAATTCGGGCATCTTCTGTGATGCCGGGCAACGGATGAATATGCCTCCACGCGGCCTGATCTGTCGGCAGCGTTTACACTTTCTTAACCATTAACCATCGTCCGGCGCGGGAATGCGGGACTGGCATGGACATTGCGTAGCGATCGCCATGAAGACGATCAGGCGCCTCTTCACGATCAAGACCAAGTTCGAGGCCTTTCTGGCCATCTATGCCCTGGCCCTCGGTGCCGTCACCCGGGGCCTCCATTACATGGAGCAATATCCCGGAACGCCCGGCAAGCTTCTGGCACTCGCCTGCGTCAGCGCCGTGATGATCGCCGGCGGACTGATGATCGACGCGGTGACGCTCAAGCGCACTTACGAGAGCTGATGCGTTACCCTTCCAGCGCGCTCTCCAGCGGCACGACCTCATAGCCATGCTCCTGCGCCACCGGCGCGCAGGTGACCTGGCCGTTCCACACGTTGAGCCCTTCAAGCAGGTGGCTGTCGCGGCGCATCGCTTCCTTCCAGCCAAGGTCGGCAATGCGCAGGGCGTGCGGCAGCGTCACATTGTTGAGCGCATAAGTGCTGGTGCGCGCGACGGCGCCGGGCATGTTGGCGACGCAGTAATGGACGATGCCATCCACGATGTAGGTCGGCTCGGCATGAGTCGTTGGCACGCTCGTTTCGAAGCAGCCGCCCTGGTCGATGGCGACGTCGACCAGCACCGCGCCCTGCTTCATCGTGCCCAGCATCTCGCGGGAGACCAGCTTGGGGGCCGCCGCGCCGGGAATCAGCACCGCGCCGATCACCAGATCGGCCTGCGCCACGCAATCGGCGAGATTGGCCTTGTTGGAGAAGCGCGTCTTGGCCCGCGCCTCGAAATAGGTGCCGAGCTTTTCCAGCACCTCGGGATTGCGATCGAGAATCGTCACGTCCGCACCCAGCCCCGCGGCCATCTGCGCGGCATTGAAGCCGACCACGCCGCCGCCGATCACCGTCACCCTGGCCGGCAGCACGCCGGGCACGCCACCCAACAGCACGCCCCTGCCCCCATGCGCTTTCTCCAGCGCCGTCGCGCCCGCCTGGATGGACATGCGCCCGGCGACCTGGCTCATCGGCTTGAGCAGCGGCAGGCCGCCATGGGCATCCGTCACTGTCTCATAGGCAATGCAGGTCGCACCGGATTTCACCAGATCGGCCGTCTGCTCGGCATCGGGCGCGAGGTGGAGATAGGTATAGAGGATCTGGTCCTTGCGGAGCATCGCCCGTTCGACGGGCTGCGGCTCCTTCACCTTGACCACCATTTCCGCGCGCTCGAAAACCTCCCCGGCGGTCGGGACGACCTGTGCCCCCGCCTTGCGATAGTCCTCGTCGGTCGCGCCGATGCCGAGGCCGGCGCCGCTTTCCACCAGCACGTCATGGCCATGCGTGACGAGTTCGTGGACGCTTTCAGGCGTCAGGCCGACGCGATATTCATGTGTCTTGATTTCCCGGACTGTGCCGACAAGCATGAGTCTTCTCCTGCTTTATTTGGATTTGACCTTAGCGAAATGCGCGAGGGGCGATAGAGACCCCGGGGTACAATTCTGGACGGAGAAGCGAGCAGATGACGCGTGACGAAGCCATCTCCCTGATCGAGCGTTACTACGCCGCCTTCAATACGGGCGATCACCAGACCATGCTGGATTGTCTCGCGGACGATATCGCTCATGACGTCAATCAGGGCGGTCGCGAAACCGGCAAGGCGGCTTTCCGCGCGTTCCTGGGCCGGATGGACAAGGCCTATCGCGAGCGGCTGACCGACATCGCGATCATGGCCAGTGACGATGGCAGCCGGGCCGCCGCCGAGTTCGTCGTCCATGGGGAATATCTGCAGGGCGAGGAAGGCCTCCCTCCCGCGCGAGGCCAGCGCTACGAATTGCCGGCGGGCGCTTTCTTCACGCTCGCCGACGGGCTCATCACCCGCGTCACCGTCTATTACAACCTCGCCGACTGGATCGCGCAGGTGAGCAAGGAAGAGGCGGCCGCGTGAACGCGGTCGCCGTCGAGACCCTGCTGGCGCCGGAGGCACGCGCTGCCGTGCTGGAGGATCTCGCGCGGCTGCGCATCACCGTGTTCCGCGAGTGGCCTTACCTCTACGACGGGTCGCTCGATTACGAGCGTCGCTATCTCGCGCATTTCCTCGACGATCCGGGCGCCGTGCTGGTGGTGGCGCGCGCCGGCGATGTCATTGTCGGCGCAGCCACTGCTTCGCCCATGGCAGGGCAGGAAGCGGCCTTCCGCGCGCCCTTCGAGCAGCGCGGGCATGACGTCGCGCGCCTCGCCTATTTCGGGGAATCGGTGCTGCTGCCGGCTCATCGCGGCCACGGTCTCGGCCATGCCTTCTTCGATGCACGCGAGGCAGCGGCGCGGGCGGCCGGCGCCCGCTCAGCCTGCTTCTGCGGCGTGATCCGGCCCGCCGGCCATGATCTCCGGCCGGCGGACGCCCGTGATCTCGGCCCGTTCTGGCGCAAGCGGGGCTACGCACCGCTCGAGGGCGTCATCGCGCATTATGACTGGAAGGACCTCGATCAGCCCCGGGAGACGCCTCATCCCATGCAGTTCTGGCACAAAAGCCTGTGAGCGCCTTCAATCTCGCCCTCGCCCAATATCCCATCGACCGGCTCGCCAGCTTCGCGGAATGGCAAGCGAAGACGGCCCGATGGGTGAAGGAAGCGACCGATGCCGGTGCCCGGCTGCTGGTCTTTCCGGAATATGGCGCGATGGAACTGGCCGCGCTCGATCCTGCCAGCATGAGCGATCTGCAGGGCTCGCTCCGTTTCGTGGCGGGGCTGGCTCCACAGATCGATGCGCATCACCGCGCTCTCGCCGCGGCGCATGATGTCCATATCCTCGCCGCCAGCCTGCCCTGCCCGCTGCCGGATGGCTGCGTCGTAAACCGCGCGCGCCTGTTCACGCCGGGGGGACAGATGGGCCATCAGGACAAGATCGTGATGACCCGCTTCGAGCGCGAGCGCTGGGGCATATCCGGTGGCACCGCGATCCGCCTGTTCCGCACCGCGATCGGCCTCATCGGAATCTCGATCTGCTACGATATCGAGTTTCCCATGATCGCCCGGGCGCAGGCCCAGGCGGGCGCGACGCTCATCCTCGCGCCGTCCTGCACGGATAGCATGCAGGGCTACTGGCGCGTGCGGATCGGCGCGCAGGCGCGGGCACTGGAGAACCAGTGCTTCGTCGCGCAGGCTCCCACGGTCGGGATGGCGCCCTGGTCGCCGGTTCTGGACGAGAATTATGGCGCGGCCGGGCTCTTCGCTCCGCCGGATGGCGACGCGCCGGAGGATGGCGTGCTGGCCTCGGGTGCGCCGGGGCAAGCGCAGTGGGTGCATGTCCGGGTCGAGGCGGCGCGCGTGCCGCTCTGGCGCAGCCTCGGTGCCGTGCGGCCCTTTGCCCATTGGGACGAGCAGTTTGCCGGTGTGGTGCCCCCCGCGCTGCCCTGTGAGGTCATTCCGCTCGGCTGAGCCCGCCGGATCAGAAGAACAGCTTGCGGATGTTCAGCCGGATCGTCCTGCCCAGCGGATCCACGAAGGCGGGCTGGTAAGCGAAGGGCGTGTAGCCATTGCCGTCCGTGACGCGCTGGCGGTTGTTGAACAGATTGTCGACGCCGATCTGCACCCGCACCCCGCGCAGCAGCGGCACTTTCGTCACGAGCCCGGGCATTTGCGTCAGGTTGGCGAACAGGCGCACATTGACGGTCGCAAGGTCACCGAACCGCAGCTGGCTGGAGGGGACGCCCACCATGCCATCGATATGCGTCGCGCTTTTCCATTCTCCGGTCAGGCGCAGGCCATAGCCGCTACGTGACAAGCCGGCCTGCGCTTCCACCGTGTGGCGGGAAGGCCCGGCGCCGCTGCCCAGCGCCGCGCCGTCGAGCAGGTCGAGCACCGGCAGGCCCGTCGCCAGCTGCGTCGTGTTGGTGAGCTGGATCTCGTGATACAGCGCGAAGCTGAGGCGCCCGCCGCCACCGGGCCCGCCGGCGCCGCCTCCGAAGCGGCCGCCACCCCCGGCGCGCGGACCGCCTCCGGCACCGGCGCCGCCTGGGCCGCGATCGGCGCGCATGCCCTGCCCCGACGCCCCCTCCGCAGGCGGCCGCTCGCCCTCGCCGCCCGGCGCAGGCGCATCCTGGCCGGGTTGCCGCCCTGCCCCGCCCTGCCCACCTTGAGCGCCCCGCCGCTGGAACGCCGCCCGCATCGCATCGATCTGGCTTTGCGGTGTCCGCAGCCGCTTGCTGAAATTGATGCCCCAGCGGATCGAATCGCGCTTCTCTTCCCTGATGTTGATCGGCCGCAGGTCCACCTGCGTCAGCCTGCCCTCGCCATCCCGCATGAAACGGTCCGGGAAGGCCGCTGCGGTTTCTGCCGTGATGCCGGGGAAGCCTGTGATGCCGGCATCGGTCCGCCGCCGGCTATAGTCGAGGCTCAGGCGCAGGTTCGGGTCGTCCAGCGCCGTTACCACGACGCCCAAGCGGAAATTCCGCGCACGCGGCGCATCCAGCCCGGCATTGCCGCCGGAAATGGTAGTGACCAGCGCGGTTTCGCCCCGCACATAATCGAACACCGGCACGAACTGGGTGAAAGTGACCGGATCGCCCAGTTGCGCTGGTGTCGGTGCGGTCTTCTCGTCGCGATAGGAAGCCGAGAAAGCGATGCCCCGGCGCGGTGTCCAGTTGAGGCCGAGCCCGAGTTCGCGCAGCGTCCCCGCGTCGGAGAGATGCTCCACCCCGCCGCTCGCATTGGCAGAGAGGCGGCCGATCGGGCTCGAAGCCGACGTGAGGGGGATTTCCAGCGTCAGCGCGCCGCTGGCGGCATCCCGCGCGAGATTTCGCCGGGTAAGGACGAGATCGCGGTCGAGGCTGTTGTCGATCCGCAGGGTCGAACCGCTGACCCGCGCCGTCGCCGCGACATCGCCCGCCGGCAGCCGAAATAGCGAACGATTGTAGAGCAGGTCGACATTGGCGGTGTCGCGCGTGCTGCGCGTCTCGTCCGCGGGCCGGCCGACCAGCCAGTTGCCCGCCAGCGGCAGCAGAGGGTCGGCGGTCGGATCGCCCGCCGCGACCGCCTGCGCATAAGCGGTGAGGTCGAAGGGCCGGGCCGTGATGCCGCGCGATTCCTGCCGGGCGTAATTGGCGGTCAGCGTCCATTGCCCCGAGCTGCGCTGCGCGTTGATCGTCAGGCCGATCTCGCCATTCTGCGTGCTCGACGAGCGGCCGAGAGCACCGATGCCGGGGCCGGTCGGATAGACGATGCTGTCCTCGGGGCCACCGGCATAAAGCGTGCCACCGGGGATGGTAACGCCGGGCAAGGCGAGGCCGACATCGCTCTCGCTGCCGGTCGTGCCGATCTCGGCGCTCAAGGTCGCATGCGTGCGCTCGCTCAGCGGGCGATAATAGCTGCCGTTGATGGTCAATTGGTCACGCTGCGGAACGAGCGAGCGGGCGGGGCTTTCCGGCCGGGTGAGTCCGCGATCCGATTCCAGCAGGCCGTTGGTCTGCGTCCATTCCGCCGAGATGTTCACGCGCTGGCCATTGCGGATGGCGAGGAAGCCACCCTCTGCCTCCAGCGTAGCTGCGCCGCCCGCAGTCGGGAGCCGCGTGCCCGCCTCACCGGTGAAGGCACGGAAACGCTGGCGCAGGACGATGTTCATCACCTTCTGGTCTGCGCTGTATCCGTAGCGCAGCCCCACTTCCTCGGGCAGGATGTCGACGCGGGCAATCGCCTCGGCAGGCAGCGAGGCGATCTCGCGAAAGCTGGCGATGCGCCGGCCTTCCAGCAGCGTCACCGGGGGCTTGCCGCTCGCGCTCTGCAATTGCGGCCCGAGTTCGGTCAGCAGATCGCTGATCGTGCTGACGCCCAGCGCGCGGATATCCGCCGCGTGGAACTGCTGCTCGGGTTTGGTGTCGCCGACCACCGCGCCGCGTTCGCGCGCACCGGTCACGACGATCTCCTCTTCGTCGCCGAATTCCCCGCTGGTGCCCGCCCCTACCGGCGGCAACATCGTCCCGTCCGTCTGCTCCGTTTCCTTCTCGTCAAGCGTCTGGGCACTGGCCTCTGCCCCGGCCAAGGCGCCGAAAGATGCCGTGGCCAGGATCATGGCGGAGAAACGGAACGAATGGTTCATGGGCAGGATCAGCCTCGCTGGTGAGTGGTGTCCGGAATGCGATAATCGGTGAAAGCTGTCACTTCCCTGACCGGACCGCGCGGCGCGACCATGATCGGCGCTTGCCCGGCGAGATCGTCGGCGCGGTCGGCACGTGCAGGAAAATGACGGCAAATCGCGGCGCGATTGCCGGAAATCGCCGGCCGCGACAATCATTGAACTTGTACTAAATTGTCGCCATGCCAGCGGGGCCGGCACGACCGGTCAACCAGGGAGAGGATGCGGATGACATTGCCTATCGAGGACAGGATCGGCCTTCAGGATCTCATCGCCGATTATAGCTGGGCGCTGGACACCGGCGATGTCGAGGCGCTGGTCGCCTGCTTTACGCCGGACGCCCGCATGGTTGAGGAAGTGTTTGAGGATCCGGACATCTGGGACGGACATGAGGGTATTCGCGGCATTGCCGAACATTATCGCAACGCAGCGGGCTTTCCCGGCCGTCAGCATCATGTGACGCAAACCCAGTTCAAACCTCAGCCGGACGGCTCGGTGAAGATGCGCTCCTTCGCCATCGTCACCGAGTGCGAGGGCGAGCCGCCCTATCTGCTGCGATTCACCGGCTGGTATGACGATCATGCGGTGAAGGGCGAGGATGGCCAGTGGCGTTTCCATCGGCGCACCGTGCGCTTGTGGGATGGCGAAGTGCTGAAGAATTTCCCCGGCCGCGGCGAATGGGTGCCCCGCAAACGGCCCGATTCGCTGGTCATCCGCCGCTGAACTGTCGGATCGATCCGCACAGCAAGGCATTGTGTCTCTGATGGATGCCAGCGGAGCGCGGATCATGGGCGGTTGGAACAGGAGCGCGGTCGGGATTGGCGTCGGGCTTGCGCTCGGCGTGGCAATCGGCCTTGCCATGGATAATATCATCGCGGGGATTGGTATCGGCATCGCCCTGGCGATCGCGATGGGCCTGCTCCGGCGCTAGGGGCGCCCCTAGGGCGCAATTTGCGACGAACCGAGAATATCCGGTTAATTACCTAGAGCATGGTTAACAGCTTTTTTACCGGGATTGCCGAAAATTGACGTCATGGCAAAAGACAAAGGATCGTGGCCATGAATGTCGTCCCCTTCGAAAGAAATCAACGTGTTACCTCTGCCGATCGTGTCATCGGACCGCTCGGTGAGCTCATCGGCCGGGAAGATCTGCCCGCGCCAGACAGCCAGTGGACACCCCGCCGCAAAGCGGAAGTGGTCGCGGCCGTCAACGGTGGTCTGATGACCGCCGATGAGGTCATGTCGCTTTACAATCTCTCCGTCGAGGAGTTCGCGAGCTGGCAGCGTGCCGTCGAGCGTTTCGGCCTCGCCGGCCTGCGGCAGACCCGCATCCAGCACTATCGTGACCTGCAGGAACGCAGCCAGCGTTTCGGCTGGGCCGCCTGACAGAGACGCGCCGCCGGGACCCCACGCCCGGCGGCGCGCTGCACTCAAGCCCTGAATAAAAGGAAGAGCCATCCCGAAAGGGAAGCGGCCAGGAGCAGCGCCGTGGTCGAAAGGCCGGGGTGATTCTTTTGAGTGCGCTAATTCAGATCCACAATGCGCATTGCCATAGCTGTCATGGCCAAAGCCCATCGATGGCTCCTCCGCATCTCTTCCAACGGAGTGCGATCAACGGCCAGCTCGCCCTCCGCGGTTTTCTCGAAGCTGGTAAATACGAGGTAGTTGGGATCGACGATCCAGTATCCGACGCATTTAGAGTGGGCGATCAAATTCCTCGGTTTGGCGTGTTTATCGTATTGGCGGCGATGCCCCCGGATCAGTTTCAGCACTTCTAGCGACGCGCTGTTCGCCGCAGCAGCCTTCCGAATTTGGGCCAGCACGGCGGATGCCGGCATTCGTCCGATCAGGTCGGCCCCATCAGACATTCCAACGTTCAGGACTTTGGACAGGAGCAACTTCAGCGCGACGTCTACTTCCGCCCAGGCGAGGATCAGATCGAGCATAACGTCGCGGTGAAACGGCGGGATGACGCGAACAATGTCGTCGTGATGAAAAGCGGGCATCGAGACCTGACATGTCCGGGCAAGTTAGCCAGAATGTTATACGGCTGGAGCCCTGCCCTTATCTATCGCCGCTAAGTCATTGGGAAATGGCGCACCCGGAACGATTCGAACGTCCGACCCTCAGATTCGTAGTCTGATGCTCTATCCAGCTGAGCTACGGGTGCTTGAGCCATTTACCGGGCTGCCTGTGGGGCAGCCGGGAGAGGCGCAGATAGTCCCGGCCCTCCCCCATGGCAACCCCTTTTTGCGCCTTGGCCCGGTTATTTATTCGCCTTGGCCAGAGCCGCCTGCGCCGCGGCGAGCCGGGCGATGGGGACGCGGTAGGGCGATGCGCTGACATAATCGAGGCCGGTTTCCTCGCAGAAGGCGATGCTGGCCGGATCGCCGCCATGTTCGCCACAGATGCCGAGCTTGATGCCGGCGCGAGTCGCCCTGCCCCGCTCGGCCGCGAGGCCGATGAGCTGGCCCACGCCCTCCACATCCAGGCTCACGAACGGGTCGCGCGTGAAGATGCCCTTGTCGACATATTGGGTCAGGAAGCGCCCGGCATCGTCCCGGCTGATGCCGATGGTCGTCTGCGTGAGGTCATTGGTGCCGAAGGAGAAGAATTCTCCCACCTGCGCGATCTCGCCGGCCATCAGGGCGGCGCGCGGCAGCTCGATCATGGTGCCGACCAGATACTCGACCCGCGCACCGCGCTCGGCGAACACGGCCTGCGCCGTGCGGTCCACCACGTCCTTCATCAGCTCCAGCTCGCGCTTCGTGGCGACGAGCGGGATCATGACCTCGGGGATCGGCGCTTCGCCGCTCGCCGCGGCCACGTCCAGCGCTGCCTCGAAGATGGCGCGGGCCTGCATCTCGTAGATCTCGGGATAGGTGACGCCAAGACGGCAGCCGCGATGGCCGAGCATGGGATTGAACTCGTGCAGTTCGGCCGCGCGTCGCTTGAGCAGGTCGACGCCCACGCCCGCTGCCGCCGCCACGTCCGCGAAGTCCACATCCTCGTGTGGCAGGAACTCGTGAAGCGGCGGATCGAGCAGGCGGATGGTGACGGGCAGGCCCGCCATCTCGGTGAAGATCGCCGTGAAGTCGGCGCGCTGCTCGGGCAGCAGCTTCGCCAATGCTTCCCGCCGTCCCGCCTCGCTGTCCGCCAGGATCATCTGGCGCACGGCGGTGATGCGCGCGGCATCGAAGAACATGTGCTCGGTGCGGCACAGGCCGATGCCCTCGGCGCCGAACTCGCGCGCGGTGCGGCAGTCGAGCGGTGTTTCGGCATTGGCGCGCACCTTCAGGCGGCGTACTTCGTCCGCCCATTCCATGAGTGTGCCGAAATCGCCCGCCAGCTCGGGCTGTACGGTCGGCACTTCGCCGGCCATGACCTCGCCGGTGGCGCCGTCGATCGTGATGATGTCGCCTTCCTTGAGCAGCCGCTCGCCGATGCGCAGCAGCTTGCTCGGCGCGTCGATGGAGATGGCGCCGGCGCCCGAGACGCAGGGGCGCCCCATGCCGCGCGCCACCACGGCAGCGTGTGACGTCATGCCGCCGCGCGCGGTGAGGATGCCTTTTGCGGCATGCATGCCGTGAATGTCCTCAGGGCTCGTCTCGATGCGCACGAGGATGACGGCCTCGCCCAGTTCGTTGAGCCGCTCGGCGGTTTCCGCGTCAAACACGACCTGACCGGATGCCGCACCCGGCGAGGCCGGCAGGCCCTTGGTGAGCACGTCGCGCGGCGCCTTGGGATCAAGCGTCGGGTGCAGGAGCTGGTCCAGCGCGCCCGCATCAACGCGGGCCACGGCCTCGGCGCGCGTGATGAGCCCTTCATTGGCCATGTCCACCGCGATCTTCAGCGCCGCCTTGGCGGTGCGCTTGCCGGCGCGCGTCTGGAGCATCCAGAGCTTGCCCTGCTGCACGGTGAACTCGATGTCCTGCATGTCGCGATAATGCGTCTCGAGGATCTGGAAGACCTGCGCCAGCTCGGCATAGGTCTCCGGCATCGCCTCTTCCATGCTGAGCGGCTTCGCCCCGGCGCGCTCCCGCGCGGCCTTGGTCAGATATTGCGGCGTACGGATGCCGGCAACGACGTCTTCGCCCTGCGCATTGATGAGATACTCGCCATAATAGGCATTCTCGCCGGTCGCCGGATCGCGCGTGAACGCCACGCCGGTCGCCGAGGTGTCGCCCATATTGCCGAACACCATGGCCTGCACGTTGACGGCCGTGCCCCATTCGCCGGGAATGCCGTTGAGGCGGCGGTAGACCTTGGCGCGCTCGGACTGCCAGGAGCCGAACACCGCGCCGATGGCGCCCCATAGTTGCTCATGCACATCCTGCGGGAAAGGCCGGCCCCACAGCGTTTCCACGAGCCTCTTATACTCGCCGACCAGCGCTTGCCAGTCCGCGGCCTCCAGCTCGGTGTCGAGATAGGCGCCCTTGTCTTCCTTCGCGATTTCAAGCGCTTCCTCGAACTTGCCATGATCGAGTCCGAGCACGACGTCCGAGTACATCTGGATGAAGCGGCGATAGCTGTCCCACGCAAAGCGGGCGTCGCCGGAAACGGCGGCCAGCCCCTCGACCGTCTCGTCGTTGAGGCCGAGATTGAGCACCGTATCCATCATGCCCGGCATGGAGACACGCGCGCCCGAGCGCACCGAGACGAGCAGCGGATCGGCCGCATTGCCGAAGCGCTTGCCGGTCACGCCCTCGATATGCGCGATGCCATTGGCGACTTCGGCCTTCAGGCTCTCGGGATAGGTCTCCCCATCCTCATAATAACGGGTGCACATCTCCGTGGTGATGGTGAAGCCGGGCGGCACCGGCAGGCCGATCGCGGCCATGCCATCCAGATTGGCGCCCTTGCCGCCGAGGAGATTCTTGTTCCCCTTGCCACCATCGTCCACACCACCGCCGAAGCGATAGACATATCGTGTCATCTGCCGTTCCACCTTCTTGAGCCAGGATGGCCTGAGTTCGTCCGGGCGACCAATGTCCAGACAATGAGATGCGGGTCTGTGTCCGCTTGCGTGTTTTTAGCTTTCAATCCGTGAAAAATCGGCGACTTTGTGCACCGCAGCACGAATTCGGGTCAACAGGTTTAACCGGGAATTCCGTTTCCGTTCATCGGGATCATTGACCGTCACGGCGTCGAAGAACGCGTCGATCGGCGCCCGCAGCGTGGCGAGGGCAGCCATGGCGCCCTCGAAGTCCTCCGCCTCGATCGCGGCATCGGCGCGCGGCTCGGCGGCATCGAGCGCGGCCATGAGCGCTGCTTCGGCCGGCTCGGGCTCGTAACCGGGGCCGACATTCTCGTCGTGCACGCGGATCGCTTCCGCCACGTCGGGGTCGGTGAGCGCCACGCCGGGATCTTCCTCCCCGGCTTCGCTTTCCGGCTTGATGCCCTCCGGCCGTTCCTTCTTGAGGATGTTGGCGGCGCGCTTGTATCCGGCGAGCAGATTGGCGCCGTCCGGCGTGCCGACAAAGGCCTGCAGCGCCTTCACCCGCGCCAGCAGCCGAACCAGATCGTCCTCCCCGCCAAGTGCGAACACGGCATCGATGAGATCATGGCGGACACCCGCTTCGCGCTGCTGCACCTTGAGGCGGTCGGCGAAGAAGTCGAGCAGGTTATCGTAAGTTTCGTTAGGGAGTGTCTGGTTTGCCGAATGGCGCCACCAGCCCAATGCATCCTGCAATCCAAGCCGCAATCCCGCCGTCGACATAATCGCGATGCAGCCCAGGGCGGCGCGTCGGAGAGCGAAGGGATCCTTGGAACCAGTGGGTCTCTCATCGATGGCAAAGAACCCGATGATCGTATCCAGCTTGTCCGCCAGCGACACAGCCACCGTCACCGGGTCAGTCGGAACGTCGTCCCCCTGCCCGACCGGCTTGTAATGATCGCGGATCGCATCGGCCACGGCATCCGGCAGACCTTCCGCGCGGGCATAATAGCCGCCCATAAGCCCCTGAAGTTCAGGAAACTCTCCGACCATCTCGGTGACAAGGTCAGCCTTGCAGAGTTCCGCTGCCTGACGCGCCAGGGCGGGGTCGCAATCGGGAACGATGCCTTCGCTCGCAAGCCATTCGGCCAGATTCGCCACGCGCTCGACCTTGTCCGCGACCGTGCCCAGCTTCTCGTGGAACGTGATCCGCCCGAGCTTCTGCGCCTGCACCGCGAGCGGGGTCTTGCGGTCCTGCTCCCAGAAGAAGCGCGCATCGGAGAGCCGCGCGGCCAGCACCTTGCCATTGCCCGCGACGATCGCCGCGCCGCCATCGCTCGCCACGATGTTGGCGGTGCAGATGAAGGCGTTGGCGAGCTTGCCTGCGCCATCGCGCAACACGAAATATTTCTGGTTTATCCGGAGCGTTAGCTGGATAACTTCCGGCGGCACCTCAAGAAAGGCCGGATCGAAGCGGCCGAGCAGCGGCACTGGCCATTCGGTGAGTCCGGCATTTTCCGCCACCAGCCCTTCGTCCGGGATCAGCTCCAGCCCCGCCTCGCGCGCCAGCCGGTTGGCTTCGCCACGAATGATTGCCTTGCGCTGTTCCTGATCGACGATGACGTGCGCCTGTTCCAGCGCCGTGACATAGGCCTCCGGCGAGGTGATGGTGACCGGCCCGCGCGAATGGAAGCGGTGCCCGACCGTGGCATTGCCCGCCGCCACGCCCTCGATGGCGAACGGCACGACGTCATGGCCCAGCAGCGCCACGATGCCCTGCAGCGGGCGAACCCAGCGCAGGCTGCCGCTCGACAGGCTGGCATCGCCCCAGCGCATCGACTTGGGCCAGGGGAAAGCGCGCACGATGGCGGGGATCGCCTCGGCCAGCACGTCCGCCGTCGCGCGGCCGGGCTTCTCGACCAGCGCGAACCAGATGCCGTCGCGATCCTCAAGCTGGTCCTGCGTCAACCCGGTCTTGCGCAGGAAGCCTTCCAGCGCCTGTGGCGGCGCCGATGTGCGCGGCCCCTTATACTCTTCGCTCACCGCGTCCGTCGCCATCGGCAGGTCATGCGCGATGAGCGCAAGGCGGCGCGGCGTCACATAGGACATGATTTCGCCCGGCCGTAGTCCGCTCTCGGCGAGCTTGTCGCGGAACAGGCGGGCAAGATCCTCGCTCGCCTTGGCCTGCATGCGCGCCGGGATTTCCTCGCAGCGCAGTTCAAGAAGGAAATTGGCCATCAGAGCGTCCACCCGGGATATCTGGCTTCCCAATCCGGGCGATTGCCGTCGATATAGGCCTCGCAGCTTCCCCGGGCGAGATCACGCACGCGGCCGATATAGCTGGCGCGCTCCTGCACGCTGATGACGCCGCGCGCCTGCAGCAGGTTGAAGACATGGCTGGCCTTGATCGCCTGCTCATAGGCCGCGAGCGGCACCTGCGCCGCGATCGAAGCCTGGCATTCCGCCTCGCAGTCCCGGAACCAGCGGAGCAGCTTCTCGGTGTCCGCCACCTCGAAATTCCATTTCGACATCTGCTGCTCGTTGGCGAGGAACACATCGCCATAGGTCACGGCCGGACGGTCCCCCACCGCGTCGTTGAAGACAAGGTCGTACACGCTGTCCACGCCCTGGATGTACATGGCGAGCCGTTCCAGCCCGTAGGTCAGCTCGCCGGCGACCGGCTTGCAGTCAAAGCCGCCCATCTGCTGGAAATAAGTGAACTGAGTGACTTCCATGCCGTCGCACCAGACTTCCCAGCCCAGTCCCCACGCGCCGAGGGTCGGGCTTTCCCAGTCGTCCTCCACGAAGCGGATGTCATGCAGCAGCGGATCGATGCCGATCGCCTCGAGCGAGCCGAGATAAAGCCCCTGAAGGTCCGGCGGGCTCGGCTTCATGATGACCTGATACTGGTAATAATGCTGGAGCCGGTTCGGATTCTCGCCATAGCGCCCGTCTGTCGGCCGGCGCGAGGGCTGCACATAGGCGCAGTTCCACGGGTCGGGGCCGAGGCTGCGCAGCGTCGTGGCCGGATGGAAAGTGCCCGCGCCGACTTCCATGTCGAACGGCTGCAGGATGACGCATCCCCGCGCCGCCCAATAGGCATGCAGCTTCAGGATCAGTTGCTGAAAACTCAGCGGCTTGGTTTCCGTATCCGGCATCGCCCAATCATTTCACCTGCAACTTTCTCCCGCATTTCCGCGGGAGAACGGACGGGCGCGCTTTGGCGCATGGGTGGGCGCGGGTCAAGGCGCGGCGATGCAAGGGCCTTGCGCGGCGCCGGCAACTCCGCGATGCAACGGCCGGACCCGGAAAAAGAGATCATGCGCTGGACCTCATTCATCCTCGGCTGTGCGCTGGCCCTCGCCCCCTGCCTGCCCGCCCCTGCCCTTGCCGCGCCTGCGGCACCATCGGCGGATGCGCCGACGCGTGCTGCTTCGGCGCCGCGCTCCGTGCGGGCGCGTCCGGCGCTGTGGGTCGTGCGGGACGAGGATACGACCATCTATCTGTTCGGCACCATCCACCTTCTCAAGCCCGGGATGCGCTGGTTCGAGGGGCCGGTGCGCGCCGCGTTCGACAAGTCCGGGGACGTGGTGCTCGAAATCGTGGGGCAGGATGACGAGCCGGAGGCGCAGCAGATGCTCCTGCGGCGCGCGTTCGATCCGGGTGGCGAGAGCCTGAGCAGCCGCCTGCCCGCGCCGTCGCGGGAGAAGTTGCAGGCCGCGCTGACAGCGAACAACCTGCCGCCCGAGATTTTCGACCATGTGAAGCCATGGTTCACGACCCTGACCCTGACCGTCGCGCCGCTGCACCGGCTCGGCTATGATCCGCAGAGCGGTGCGGACCGCGTGATCGAGGCCGCGGCAAGGCAAGCCGGCAAGACGCTCGCCGGGCTGGAGACCGCCGCCGAGCAGATCGGCATTTTTGAAACCCTGCCCGATCCGCTGCAGGTGGACTTGCTGGTGCAGACGCTCGACGAACTGCCCACGCTCGCGCAGACCATCGAGCGGATGATCGATGCATGGGCGAAGGGCAAGCCGGACGAACTCGCCGCCATCATGAACGAGTCCGTGGACAGCAATCCGGAGCTGGAGAAGCGCCTGCTCATCGATCGCAATGCCCGCTGGGCGGACTGGATCAGCACCCGCATGGAGAAGCCCGGCACGGTCTTCATCGCCGTGGGCGCGGGCCATCTCGCCGGGGATGGCAGCGTGCAGCAGATGCTGAAGGCGCGCGGCATTTCCGCCCGGCGCGTCAGCCGGCGGCGCTGAGCCTTCATGGCCGATCGGGCATCCCGCCGGAGCCTGCCCCGCCCGCTGCTCCTCTGCCTCGCGCTTGCCGCGCTGGTCGTGCTTGCCTGGGCAGGCTGGCAGATCGGGCGTCAGGGCGGGCAGGCGGAGGTCGCCGCGCGACCGGCGCTGTGGCATGTCACTGGCCACGGCCGGGAAGCCTATCTGTTCGGCACGGTCCACGCCCTGCAGCGTGGTACGACATGGCTGTCGCCAGAGATCGCGCGGGCAACGGCGCGCAGCGACCGGCTGATCCTCGAGGTGACCGGGCTGGAAAAGGAGCGCCGCAGCCGCGCGGTGTTCGAGCGGCTCGGCCGCGCCACGGGCCTTGCCCCGGCGACCGCCCGGCTCGGGCCTGCCGACGCCGAGACGCTGCGCGCCCTGATCCGGCGGCGGCCCGGCGTGCTTCACGGGCTGGACGGCTATGAGAGCTGGGCCGCCGCCCTGCTGGTCAGTGCCGCCGCATCCGCCGAGCTCGGCCTGTCCTCGGAGGATGGCGGCGAGACCGTGCTGACCCGCACCTTCGAGACCGCCGGCAAGCCGGTGCGGGGGCTCGAAACCATCGAGGAGCAGCTCGGCATCTTCGATGCGCTGCCGGAAGCGGACCAGCGCCTGCTGCTCGTGCAGGCCGTGCGGGAAGCGGATGCGGCAGCCAGTCTCCATGCCGATCTGCAGCAGGCCTGGGCGCAAGGCGACCTCGATCGGATGGAGCGGCAGTTCCTCGCGCCGCTCGACAGCGCGCCGCGCTTGCGCCGGGCGCTCATCGACGCGCGCAATGCACGCTGGGGCGCCGCTCTCGATGGCGATCTGCGCCGCCACCAGGGGATCGCTTTCGTCGCTGTGGGCGCAGGCCATCTGCTGGGCACCGCGAGCTTGCAGAACGAACTCTCCCGGCGCGGCTGGCACGTGAGGCGGGTTCAGTGAGCCGGCCCCGCAACGCACACGACCCGACCGGTTAACCCGAGATTATGTTTGCGCCCCTCCTGCGACTCGGGCACTATCCGTCCCGGAGTGGGACGAACCGGGAAAGGGCGCACGGATGCCCCGTTTCGATCATGAATCCGGCCTCGCCGAGGGGCCGTTCATCACTGGCAGCAACGCGCTGCTCGCTGCCATCGTGCATGGCGCTCAACATGCGATCATCGGCCTCGATCTTGGCGGCATCGTGTTGAGCTGGAACGACGCGGCCGCGCGACTCTACGGCCATTCTGCCAGCGAGATGATCGGGCGATCCTTCAGTCGCATCCTGCCACACCATCTCCGGCGCGATCAGGAAGCCTTGCTTTCCCGACTGCGGGAAGGCCAGCAGCCGGACCGGCAGGAAACGACGCATCTCGCCGCGTCAGGCGCCGAAATTCCGGTGAGCGCGGCCTTCTCTGCGGTGCGCGATCCCGGCGGCGTCATCGTCGCGGCCGCGCTCATCGTTGCCGAGCGACCAATGCACCGCTCATCGCGCGGGGACGAGTGGAGTTACCTGCTCGCGGCACCCTCGCCGGTCGCGCGGAACATTCTGGTCGTGGAGGACGAGCCGCTGGTCGGCCTCGGCCTCGCCGCCATGCTGGAGAATGCGGGGTTCGACGTCATCGGCCCGGCCGGAGACGTGCCGACCGCGATGGCGCTGCTCGATCGGCACGAATGCGCCCTTGCCCTCCTCGATATCAACCTGGGCGACGGCGAGACGTCGGCCCCGCTCGCGGGCCGGCTGAAGGAGGACGATATTCCCTTCTTCGTCATGTCGGGCTATCTCGCGGACGTGCAGCCCCCGATCTTCAGCGGCGCCCCCAGCTTTTCGAAGCCCGTGCGCGCCCGCTCGCTGGTCGCTGCGGTGCAGGAAGTGCTCGGCTGAAGGGAGCGCCCGGCGGGCGCCGCGCTATCGCAGCGTTGCTCATGGGCATTGCTTTTGCCTACATTTGCCGCTAAGCGCGCCGCCTTCCGTCATGGTCATCCCTGGAGGCGTGGCGGAATATACACAATCTGCTTTTGGAGACACGCATATGAGCGACACGCTTACGCTGTCGGCCGAGGCACGCGATCGGGCAGGCAAGGGAGCCTCCCGCGCTCTCCGCCGCGAGGGCCGCGTTCCCGCCGTCATTTATGGCAACAATGAAGAGCCGCAGATGGTCCATGTCGAGGAGAAGATTCTCTCCAAGCTGCTGGGCACCGGCCACTTCTTCAACTCGGTGGTGATGGTCGAGGTTGGCGGCAAGAAGGTTCGCACCCTTCCCAAGGACGTCGCTTTCCATCCCGTCACGGACCGCCCGCTCCATGCCGATTTCCTGCGCGTTTCCGAGCACGCCCAGGTGCATGTGAATGTGCCCGTGGTGTTCGAGAACGAAGAGGCCGCTCCCGGCCTCAAGCGCGGTGGCGTGCTCAACGTCGTCCGTCACGAGCTGGAAATGATCGTGGATGCCGCCGAGATTCCGGACAGCATCACGGTTGACCTCACCGGCTTCGACGTGGGCGATTCCATCCACATCAGCGCGGTGAAGCTGCCCAAGGGCGCCGAGCCGGCGATCACCGATCGCGATTTCACGATTGCCACCATCGTTGCACCGTCCGCGCTCAAGTCCAGCGAAGGCGACACGACGAAGGAAGGCGAAGAGGCCGGCGAGGCCTAAGCCTCTCCGCGCAGGGGGAGCGCATCAATGCAACTCTGGGTTGGCCTCGGCAATCCCGGGACGCAATATGCGCTCCACCGTCACAATGTCGGCTTCATGGTGCTGGACGTCATGGCCGAAGATCATGGCTTTTCGCCCTGGAAAAAGCAGTTCCAGGGCCTGACCGCCGAGGGCCGCATCGGGTCCGAGAAGATCCTTCTCCTCAAACCCCAGACCTTCATGAACGAGAGCGGCAGGGCCGTTCGCGCGGCTTGCGATTTCTACAAGCTGGATGTCGGGGACGTGACCGTCTTTCACGACGAGCTCGATCTGGCGCCCATGAAAATGAAAGTGAAGCGCGGCGGCGGCACGGCAGGGCACAACGGCCTGCGTTCGACCGAAGCGCATGTCGGCAATGCCTTCCGCCGCGTGCGCATCGGCATCGGCCATCCCGGCCACAAGGATCGCGTGACGGGCCATGTTCTCGGCAATTATGCCAAGAGCGAGATCGACCCGCTGGCCGACCTGCTCGGCGCGATGTCGCGCGAAGCGGAATGGCTGGCGAAGGGCGATGACGCCCGCTTCATGAGCGAAGTCGCCCTGCGCCTCGCGGATTGAGGATGCCCCGACAGGGTTCCCGGGCTCAGGATTACCCCAGTATCAGAACCCCGCGCCTTCAGCAGCGGGCGGTCTGTGCGCCGCAGCCGCCCTGCCCCGTGCGTGAGTCCGCGAGTGCGGCGCGCCAGAGCGTCAGTGTCGATTCCGCGACCCGGGAGCGCGCCATGGCCTCGCGACCGGCCCGAAGACGCGCGCGGTCGCTTTCGGGGGGCTCGACCCGGCGCACGCGCACGGCAGCCACGCCTTGCCGCTCGATGCCGAGCAGGGTCGCAGCGCCTTTCGAGAGATCGATGATCCGCCCGCCGCTGAAAGGCCCGCGATCGTTGATCCGCACCAGAATCGTTCGCCCGGTATCGAGCGCCGTGACCTCGACATAGCTCGGCAGTGGCAGCGTCGTATGCGCGGCGGCGATCGCGCCCTTGCGGAAGCGTTCGCCATTTGCGGTCATGTTGCCGGACTCGTCGCCATACCAGCTCGCATAGCCGAGGCGGTCGTAGGCACGGTCGTCGGCAGGCGCATAGGTCACCCCGCGCACGGCATAAGGCTTGCCGATCCGCACCGGTGTGTCGCTCACGGGGCGGTATTTGGTGGAAGCGCAGCCGGCGAGAAGCAGCGCGAGCCCGGCAAGGGCCATCAGGCCGTATCCGCCGCGTCGGCGCGGAGCCGACGGAAGAGCCCTCATCTGATCGGCACAGGTCATGCGCGTTCTCTAACGCAGCTGCGCCCGGCCGGGAAGCCGCCCGCTGCCGTAACGGATCGGACATGGTTCTGCCGCGCCACCGTCATGCAACTGTCATGGCGAAGCAACGCTCCGGCAATGGTGATGACATGAACCGCTGCAATCAGGTGGGCGCCAAGGGCGGGGGCAGCCAGCCGTCGCTTCCGCATCCGAGCCAGACTGCCAACAAGGGGAAAATCATGTCCTATCTCACGGATAAGGCGCGCGCGCCCTATCGCACCGAAGTTGAAGGCGAGCCGCAGCCCAACAGCCTTGAAGCCATCGTTGCCGCGAATCCGTCGCGTCGCAGCCTGTTGCGCAATGGCCTGTTCGGCCTGTCCATTCTCCCCGTAGCTGCCATGCTTTCGGGCTGTGATGACGATGATGATGGTCCGGTGACCATTCCGACGCCGACCCCCACACCGACCCCCACGCCCACACCGACCCCCACGCCCACCCCGAGCTACACGATCGGCTTCACGTCGGTGCCCGCGAACCGCAACGACACCGTCACCGTTCCGACCGGCTACAAGGTGGAAGTGCTGCTGAAGGCCGGTGACTCCATCGAGGCCGGCACGCCTTATTCCGGCAGCTTCCCCACCCTCGAGCAGGCCGAGAAGTGGTCTGGCGGCAATCATGACGGCATGGAGTATTTCGAGCTGTCCGGCACCGATGCGAACAAGGGCGGCCTGCTGGCGATCAACTTCGAATATCCCGATTTCAACATCCTGATGGCGAGCGTGCCGGACATCGCGACGGCCACGGCCGAGCAGAAGGCGCTCGCTCTCTCCGCGGTCGGCATCGGCGTGATCGAGGTCGCCGCCGATTCCACCGGCAAATGGGCGGTCAAGGCCGGCTCGAAGTACAACAAGCGCTACACCGGCAATTCCAGCTATCGCGCTGGCGGCCCGGCCGCAGGCCTGCTCTCCGGCACGATCAAGGGAATGCTGAACAATTGCGCCAGCGGCCGTACGCCCTGGGGCACCTACCTCACCTGCGAGGAAACGACGGACAATTATTTCGATCCCGCGCAGCCCGAGCAGAACTATGGCTGGGTCGTCGAGATCGATCCCTATCTCGAGCTGGCCGCGCCCACCAAGCGCACCGCCATGGGCCGCTTCAGCCATGAGAACGTCACGTTCCTCGCAAATACCGATCGGCGCGTGGCCTTCTACATGGGCGACGACAGCACCCCGGGCTGCATCTACAAGTTCGTTCCGGACAGTGCCTATAGCACCACCAACCGGGCGGCGAACACCAACCTCCTCGACTACGGGACGCTCTATGTCGCGAAGTTCAACGCTGACGGCACCGGCGAGTGGCGCGCGCTCGTCCACGGCCAGAACGGCCTGACGGCGACCGCGTCAGATCCCGGCAATGTCAGTCAGAGCACGACACCGCCTGCGCCGACGCCGGTCTCGTTCGCGAACCAGGCCGAAGTGCTCGTCAAGTGCCAGTCCGCCGCGCGCGTCGCCGGCGGGACGGTGATGGACCGCCCGGAATGGATCACGGTCGCACCCGACGGCAAGGCGATCTTCGTCACGCTGACCAACAACAGCGGCCGTCGTGTCGTCGATGCCGCCAACCCGCGCGTGACCAATCGCCATGGCCACATCCTGAAGTTCCGGGAAAGCGGCGATTCTCCGCTCGCGACGAGCTTCACCTGGGAGCTGTTCTTGCTCGCGGGCGATCCCGCCTGGGCACCGGGCGGCGCGAATCTGGCCGGCAATATCAATGGGGATACCTTCTCGAGCCCCGATGGCATCCGCATCGATCCGCAGGGCCGCCTGTGGGTGCAGACCGACCACAGCGTCCCCGGCTCATCCGGCGTCTCGGGCGTGTCCATCGAGGATACGATCGGCCACAATGCGATGTTCTACATCGACCAGACGACGAAGCAGTCCAAGCGCTTCCTCGTGGGGCCTGAAGGCTGCGAGATCACCGGCCTCGCCTACACGCCGGACCTGCGGACCTTCTTCGTGAACATCCAGCACCCGACCGGCAACTGGCCGGTGGCGGGCCAGCAGCCGCGGTCCTCGACCGTGGTGGTCACGCGGACGGACAACCAGCCGGTCGGCAACTGAACGATGGCAGGCACCGGCGGCGGACCCCCTGCCGCCGGTGCCTGCGCCATTGTATGATTCTGCCGGGGGATAATCATCCCCGGGTCATTCCGGCACGAAGGTGCCCGATATCCAGTTGCCGCCCCGGCGCTCCCCATTCTGTTCTCTCACGGCGGGTCCGTTCGGGAGCCCGTCCACCATTCGGACATGATAGCGCTCCCCCGAGGGATAACTCAGTATCCCGTAGCCGCTTGGCAGGTCGCGCGCGAACTGCCCCTTGAACTCGCGCCCGTCGGGCCAGCGCATCACGCCGTTTCCGCTGAACCAGTTGGCCTGAAAGTCCCCGGTATAGTCGCGATACTCCCAGCCGGCGGTGCCGGGACGACTGACCACATAACGCCCCAGTCCTTCGTAGATGAGCCCGCTGCCGGCAAGCGTGAGCTGCCCTTCATATCGATTGCCTTCCCGTCCGGACATCGTCTCGGTTGCCACGCCGTGGAATGGCTCGACCGGATCGACGGTTTGCCCCGCATAACGATGACCTCCCAGTGGCTTCGACGAATAGCCCTCCGGCGGCGGGATCAGGGCCGCGCGCGTTTCGGCGACGAGGGCACGGTTGATTTCCTGCTGGGCCGCGATCGCACTTTCATCGGCCCTTGCCGCATAAAGCTGCGCTGCGGCGATGAGGCTGTCGAACTTGGCATCCGGGACGATGGAAAGCGGAGGCAAGCCGAGGCCGTGGCGCTCCAGGATGCCTTGCTGCTCGAAAGCGCTCAGGCAATAATTCGCCCGCACCGGCGGAGATTTCAGTAAGGGGTTGCCCGCAATGAAGGCCCAGGTGGCCGCCATGCTGTCCGTACCGGAGAGACCGAAAGCCGGATCGCTCAGGAACTCTGACAGCCTGTCGCAAACACGATTGAATGTCGTCTGGTCGGCTGCCCGGCTCAACAGCAGATAATCGTCGCCCATTGCCTGGCGAACATGGGAGGAAAGCGGCAGGCCATCGATGTAGCGGTCGCTTATCCGCCGGGTCGCGACCGGATCCCAGCGGCCATCGCCATATTGGATGCTGGATGGATCTACCGGCGCATTGTTCACCAGCACGGAAGCCACCGGCACCACGGCGACATGCAGATTGCCGCCCGCAGAACTGTCCAGATATTTGCCGAGCGTCAGCCGTCCGTAGAAGGCCTGCGTCCCGGCAGGGTCGAGCCCCAGGTCGACTGCATTGCCGAAATCCGCATTCCGGTTGAACTTGGAGGTAATCAGATCGTCGAGCCGCTTGATCTCGGCCTTCTTGTCGGCGGCGAGCGCGGAAATCTTCCGCAGATAACTGATGCCGCCGAGCAAGTCGCCCAGCTGGCTGATGGCGCCGCTGACATTGGATTCCGCGCGGTGCTCCGCCGCATAGGAAATCTGGACGACCACCCTCGAAGTTGAATCCGCTGAGAAGATCGGGCCTTCGAACCCGTCCTTGGTCAGTTTTTCCACGGAGAAATGGTCGCCGCCCCTATCGCTCTTGAAGATCTTCATCAGCGTGTAGCTGCCGACCAGCTCGTCCGGCCGTCCGCCCCCGGGCTTTGCAACGATCCGTGCGACGACCAGCACCGTGTCCGTGTTGGAGACGAAAAGCGACCTCAGGAAGGTGAGAAAGCTCCTCCGCTGGTTTCGTTCGAGCCCGTCCAGATAGGCGTCGAGATTCATCCGGTCGTTGTTGAAGCTGATATAGGCGGCGGCGTAGCTGCTCTCGCGGATATCGGGGAAGCAGTTCCGGTAGCGTATCTCGGCAGCATCCGCCGCCGCGTTCTGCGGCTGGCATTGTGCGAGACGCGTCGGAAGAGCGACGTCTTGCGCGCTCGCATCGCCGGCAATCGCCAGCGACACCAGCGACAACAGAAATGGACACCATATAGCCGGCTTCATACGTCCCCCCTTGAACCCCTCGATCTTCTACACCGGCCGCGTTTGCAAGTGAACAGGATCCATGAAGGCGCAGGCGACGGCAGCGAGCGGGATACCCTTCGCACTGGCATTGCGCCCACCCCGGCGTTAATGGGCTGCCAATCGCTCTATCGAACGGACGTCCAATGGGTTTCAAATGCGGTATCGTCGGCCTGCCCAATGTCGGCAAGTCGACCCTTTTCAATGCGCTCACCGAGACGCAGGCGGCGCAGGCTGCCAATTATCCCTTCTGCACCATCGAGCCCAATGTCGGGCAGGTGGCGGTGCCCGACGCCCGGCTGGACAAGCTGGCGGCCATCGCGGGCAGCCAGAAGATCATCCCCACCCAGCTGGCTTTCGTGGACATTGCCGGTCTGGTGCGCGGCGCCTCGAAGGGCGAGGGCCTGGGCAATCAGTTCCTCGGCAACATCCGGGAAGTGGACGCCATCGTCCATGTGCTGCGCTGTTTCGAGAATGACGACATCCAGCATGTCGACAATCGCGTCGATCCCATTGCTGATGCCGAGACGGTCGAGACCGAGCTGATGCTCTCCGATCTCGAAAGCCTTGAGAAGCGCGTGCCCGCTTATCAGAAGAAGGCGACCGGCGGCGACAAGGAAGCGAAGATCGCCGCCGCCGTGCTGGGCCGCGCGCTCGATCTCCTGCGCGAAGGCAAGCCCGCCCGCCTTGTCGAGCCCCATGACGAGGAAGAAGCCCGCATCTTCCGCCAGGCGCAGCTCCTCACGTCCAAGCCGGTGCTTTACGTCTGCAATGTCGAGGAAGAGAGCGCGGCGCAGGGCAATGATTTCAGCGCCCGCGTGTTCGAGAAAGCGAAGGCCGAGGGCGCGCAGGCAGTCGTGGTGTCCGCCGCCATCGAGGCCGATCTGGTGACGATGCCGATTGAGGACCGCGCCGAGTTTCTGGAGGCCATGGGCCTCGAGGAAGCCGGCCTCGCCCGGGTCATCCGGGCGGGTTATGAGCTGCTCGATCTCATCACCTTCTTCACCGTTGGTCCCAAGGAAGCGCGGGCCTGGACTGTCCACAAGGGTGCGCACGCACCCGAGGCCGCGGGTGAGATCCACAGCGATTTCCAGAAGGGCTTCATCCGCGCTGAAACCGTCGCGTTCGACGATTTCGTGGCATTCGGCGGCGAAGCGAAGGCACGCGAGGCGGGCAAGCTACGCGCCGAGGGCAAGGCCTATGTGGTGCAGGACGGGGACGTCATGCATTTCCTTCACAGCTGAGCATTCACAGCAGCTCGGCGTGCCTTGATCCCGATCAAATGGAGGATGCGGCGCGGATGATAGCGCCGCTCCATGGATGAATTCGCCTCCCCCTTTGAGCGCCTGGGCAGTCGCGCGGCGATCGCCCGGCTTGTCGAGCGCTTCTACCAGATCATGGACAGCGATCCGGCTTATGCGGAGTTGCGCGCCATGCACGGGCCAGAGCTCGCGCCGATGGTCGCATCGCTCACCGATTTCCTGGTCGCATGGACGGGTGGGCCGCGGGACTGGTTCGAGCAGCGGCCGGGCGCCTGCATCATGTCGATGCATGTCGTGCTGCCGGGTCTTGCGCGAACCACCGCCACGCAATGGATCGACGCCATGAGCCGCGCGATGGGCGAGATCCAGCCCGGTGACGCGCAGGTGCGCAAGCTCATGCTGGAAGCGCTCGGCCGCATGTGCGACGGCATGGCCGCCCGCGCCGCGCATCTGGCCTCGCAAAGGGAGACGCTGGCGCAGGCGTGAGTGGTGACGCCGCCTCACCCTCGCCAGCCTGTCCCTGACCCGTCACACTTGGCGGTTAATGCATCCGGCCATGCTGACACGTAGAGATTTCCTGTCCACCGGCGGCGCGGCTGCTGCGCTGGGCATCGCCGGCGCGCCTGCCATCGTGCGCGCGCAGAACTGGTTTTCGGACACGCCCTTCCGGCTTGGCGTCGCCTCGGGCGATCCCGCGCCGGACGGCTTCGTGATCTGGACGAAGCTGGCGCCCGAGCCTTTCGCGCCGCATGGCGGCATGCCCATGTCCGCCCTGCCAGTCCTGTGGGAAGTCGCCAGCGATGACCGGTTCGCGACCATCGTCGCCAGCGGCACGGCGACGGCCCGGCCGGAGCTGGGCCACAGCGTCCATGTGGAAGTCACCGGGCTCGAGCCCGACCGGCCCTATTGGTATCGCTTTCGCCTCGGATCGGATCGCTCGCTCTTCGGCCGCGCACGGACCCTGCCCCGCGCGGGCGCACCGGTCTCTTCGCTCAGGTTCGGCGTGTGCGGTTGCCAGCATTACGAAGCCGGTCTCTACACTGCCTATCGGCATCTCGCGCAGGAAGACCTGGCCTTCGTCTTCCATTATGGCGACTTCATCTACGAATATCGCTCGGACTATGCTTTCCAGCAGGGATTGCCCGTGCCCAAGGTGCGCGATCACCGGCTCCGGGTGCTGTATTCGCTGGATGATTACCGCGCCCATTATGCGCAATATCTGCTGGATATCGATCTGCAGGCCGCCCGCTCCCGCCACGCCTTCCTCTCGACCTTCGACGATCACGAGGTCGAGAACAATTGGGTGCAGGATTTCCAGCAGCATGGCGATGTGCCGCCGGAGATCTTCGCCCTGCGGCGGCAGGCAGCGATGCAGGCCTGGTACGAGCATATGCCGGTGCGCGCTGCGATGATCCCGCGCGGTTCCTTCATTCATGCCAATCGCGCGCTGCAATATGGCAATCTCGCCAGCATCAACCTGCTGGACACCCGCAGCTTCCGGTCCGACCAGCCTTGCGGCGATGGCTTCCGGCCTTTCTGCCCCGACGTGGCGGACCCGAAGGCGACTGTGCTGGGGCAAGCGCAGGAAAGCTGGCTCGACGCGAACCTTGCTCGCAAGGACGCCGTGTGGACCTGCCTCGCCCAGCAGGTGATGATGATGCCGCTCGACAGGCGACGCTCCGAAGAAGAGACGGAGAAGATCCTCAATCTCGACAGCTGGGCCGCTTATGACGCCCCGCGCAATCGCCTGATGCGCCGCCTCGCGGGCGTCGACAACGCCGTCGTGCTGACCGGCGACGAGCACCAGAATTTCGCCGGACTCCTGTACGATCGCGATCGCCCCGTCGCTGTCGAATGCGTCACCACGTCCATTTCCAGCGGTGGTGACGGGCAGGACAAGCGGACCGGAACCGACATGATGATGGCCAACAATCCCCAGCTGCGCTTCATGAACGATCAGCGCGGCTACAGTATATGCGAGGTGACGCCGGAGGCCTGGCGCACCCATTTCATGGTGCTCGATCGGGTAACGACGCCGGGCGGCACGCTCAGTCGACGCGCGACGGCGACTGTCCCGCGCCGAACCGTCGCTCTGGACATTGGCTGAGCCGCGGCCGACAATGGGCTTTTGCTGGCAGGGAGCCGTTCCTGACGATGAGCTATTACTGGGAAGATCTCGAGCCGGGCATCAGTGACAGTTTCGGCCCCTTCACGGTCGACCGCGAGGAAGTGATCGCTTTCGCCCGGCGCTACGATCCCCAGCCCTTCCACCTCGATGAGGACGCGGCGGCGCAGACCCATTTCGGGCGGCTGGCCGCCAGCGGCTGGCACACCTGCGCGATGATGATGGCCGCCATGGTCGAGCGCTGGCAGGCTGTCCCCGGCTGGCAGGAACAGTCGCTCGGCGCGATGGGCATCGATGAGCTACGCTGGAAGCGCCCGGTCTTCCCCGGCGACGTCCTGCGCGGCAGCAGTGAACTGATCGAGAAGATCGCCAGCCGTTCCCGCCCGGAGATGGGCATCCTCAAATGGCAGACCCGCATCATCAACCAGCATGACGAGGAGGTGCTGAGCCTCATGTCCATCGCGATGCAGAAACGCCGCCCGGCAGACGGGTAAGGCGCGCAGCCGCGCGGTTGACCCGCCCCTCAGTGGCGGCCGAACAGCTTCTCGATGTCGCCATGGGCGAGCTTGATCCAGGTCGGGCGGCCATGGTTGCACTGGCCGGAATGGGGTGTCACTTCCATCTCGCGCAGCAGTGCGTTCATCTCGGCGACCGAGAGGATGCGTCCGGCGCGCACCGAGCCGTGGCAGGCCATGGTGGCCGCGACCAGATCGAGCCGCGCCTTGAGGGACGTCGCATCGCCGAGCGCCGCGAGATCGTCCGCCAGATCGCGCACGAGCCCGGCGACGTCGCTCAACCCGAGCAGCGCGGGTGCGGCGCGTACCAGCATGGCGGCGGGCCCGAAACGCTCGATCTCCAGGCCCAGCTCGGCCAGTTCAGGAATCCGCGCCTCGATCCTGTCGCAGGCGGGTTCGTCCAGCTCGATGACTTCGGGCAGCAGCAGGGCCTGACGAGCCACCGCGCCATCGGCCAGCGCCCGGCGCATCCGCTCCAGCACCAGCCGCTCGTGCGCGGCGTGCTGGTCGACGATGACAAGGCCGTCCTCGGCCTCCGCGACGATATAGGTCCGCGCCACTTGCCCGCGTGCCACGCCGAGCGGAAACTCGCGCGCGTCCTGCCCCGCCGGAGCCGTGGGTGGCGCCGGCTCGGCACGGCCCGAAGGCGCGAAACCGGAGAAGCGCGCTTGCCGATCGCCCAGGAGCGGCGCGCCGCCATAAGCCCCGCCCCGGGACATAGCGCCCACTCCGGGGCCCGTGCCCGCCCCCGCTCCGCTCGGCCCGAACGGCATGCCCTGCGCAGCCAGGGCGGCCATCTCCGCCATGGCCGCCGGCTCGCGCTGCCAGAGATCGCCCGAGCCCGCCTCCGGGCGGTTGGCGACGCGCATCCCGGCCTCGTCGAGCGCGCGCCGTAGCCCGCTCACGATCATGCCGCGCACGAATGCCGGGTCGCGGAAGCGCACTTCGGTCTTGGCGGGATGGACGTTCACGTCCACCTCCTCCACCGGCAGCGCCAGGAACAGCGCCAGCACCGGATGTCGGTCCCGCGCGATGAAGTCGGCATAGGCACCACGGACCGCGCCGACCAGCAGCCGGTCGCGCACGGGCCGCCCGTTCACGAAGAGATACTGATGATCCGCGCTGCCGCGATGGAATGTCGGCAGCGAGGCGACGCCGGCCAGCGAGACGCCTTCACGCTCCAGCGCGACGATCACATGATTGTCCGCCAGTTCCCGGTCGATGATCTGGGCCACGCGGTCCTCGCGATCCTGCCCGCCGGGCAGCGAGAGCACGCGCCGGCCGTCATGCTCGAGCACGAAGCTCACATCGTTGCGCGCCATGGCGAGGCGGCGCACGATGTCGAGACAGGCGGCATATTCCGAGCGGGCACTGCGCAGGAACTTGCGCCGGGCCGGCACGCGGGCGAACAGGCCGTCCACTTCCACGCGCGTGCCGGCCGGCATCGCGCAAGGTACCAGCGGCGCGATGGCGCCATTGTCGCAGATGAGGCGCCATCCGTCGGCGCCCGGCTGCCGGCTCGACAGGGTGAGGCGCGAGACGCTGCCGATGGAGGGCAGCGCCTCACCGCGAAAACCGAGCGTGCGGACCTGCTCGATCGCCTCGTCGGGCAGCTTGGATGTGGCGTGGCGCTCCAGCGCGAGCGCGATCTCGCCTTGCGCGATGCCATGGCCGTTGTCGGTCACGGCGATGCCGTCAAGGCCGCCTTGCCGCAGTGTCACGGCGATCGTGTCGGCGCCCGCATCCAGCGCATTCTCGATCAGTTCCTTGAGCGCGCTGGCGGGTCTTTCGACCACTTCGCCAGCGGCAATGCGATTCACCAGAGTCTCGGGCAGGCGGCGTATTGACATCTGATGGCGACTAGACCAAGCGAGCGACCTACGCGAGCGAAAGCCATTCATTTCCTGAAATGGTTGGAGTCGCCAGAGCGGACATTCCCAAAGGATCGCGAAACGCGCCGGTCCCGGCGCGCTGGCATGAACAGGACATTCGATGTCGTTTTTCTCCAATTTGTTCAAGTTCACTTCCCGCGACATGGCGATCGACCTGGGGACGGCCAATACGGTCGTCTACGTCCGGGGCCACGGCATCGTGCTCAACGAGCCCTCGGTGGTGGCGGTCGAGACGATCAATGGCGTCAAGCGGGTCAAGGCCGTCGGCGAGGATGCCAAGCTGATGATGGGCAAGACGCCCGATTCCATCGAGGCGATCCGTCCCCTGCGCGACGGCGTGATCGCGGACATCGATATCGCCGAGCAGATGATCAAGTGGTTCATCAGCAAGGTGCACGGCCATCGCCGCTTCCCGCGCTTCCCGGAAATCGTGATCTGCGTGCCCTCGGGCTCGACCAGCGTCGAGCGCCGCGCCATTCGCGATGCCGCGAGCAATGCCGGCGCGAGCCAGGTGTTCCTGATCGAGGAGCCGATGGCCGCCGCGATCGGCGCCGACATGCCGGTGACGGAGCCGATCGGCTCGATGGTCGTCGACATCGGCGGCGGCACGACGGAAGTCGCCGTGCTTTCGCTGCGCGGCCTTGCCTACACCACCAGCGTGCGCGTGGGCGGCGACAAGATGGACGAAGCGATCGTTTCCTATGTCCGCCGACACCACAATCTGCTGATCGGCGAAGCGACCGCCGAGCGCATCAAGAAGGAATATGGCATTGCCCAGAAGCCGGCGGACGGCGTGGGCGCCATCATCCACATCAAGGGCCGCGATCTCGTGAACGGCGTGCCCAAGGAAATATCGATCAATCAGGGCCAGATCGCCGACGCGCTGGCGGAGCCGATCGGCACCATCGTGGAAGGCGTGCGCATCGCGCTGGAGAACACGGCGCCGGAGCTGGCGGCCGACATCGTCGATCAGGGCATTGTCCTGACCGGCGGCGGCGCGCTGCTCAAGGGGCTTGACGAGGAACTGCGCGACGAGACCGGCCTGCCGGTCACCGTCGCCGAGGATCCCCTGACTTGCGTCGCGATCGGGACGGGGCGCGCAATGGAGGACCCGGTCTTCCGCGGCGTGCTCCAGACTGCCTGATCAAGGGCGGCGCGTCGTGCCGCCACCAGGAAAGAGGCGCCCCGGTTATGACCGGAAGGCGCAATATGGCCTGTTCGCCAGCTATGTGATCGCTCTTGCCGGCGCGGCCCTTGGCCTGCTGCTGCTCATGATCTCGATTGCCGACCCGACCGGGTTCGCGGCGCTGCGATCCGTTGCGGCCGAGATCACGCGCCCCGTGTCCAGCGGCTTGCGGACCGTGGTGGTGGGAATCGGCAATCTGGACGAGGCGGTCGCGGCCTATATCAATGCCGGCTCGCAGAATGCGGCGCTGCTCAGGCAGGTGGAAGCCAATCGCACCCGGCTGATCGAGGCGGAGGCCATCCGGCAGGAGAATGCACGCCTCAAGCGCCTGCTGCGGTTGACCGAGAGCGAGACCGGCGTGGTTTCCGCCGGGCATCTCATATCCTCCACGAGCAGCAGCGCCGCGCGCCTCGCCCGTCTGGACATCGGCCGCGCGCGTGGTGTGCAGCCGGGCATGCCCGTCCGCGCGCCGGAGGGGCTGGTCGGCCGCGTGCTGCGGGCCGGTCCCAACAGCTCGGACGTGCTGCTGCTGATCGACGAGGGCAATGTCGTGCCGGTGCGTCGGACGACGGACAATATTCCCGGCATCAGTTCGGGCCGTGGCGACGGCACGGTGGAGATCCGCGCTCTCAACACGGAGCGCAATCCTTTCAAGCCCGGGGATATCCTCGTGACGTCCGGCATCGGCGGCATCTATCGGCCCAACATCCCCGTCGCGGTCGTGGCGCGGCTGGAGGGGGACCGTGCCGTCGCCTTCCCGCTCGCCAATCCCTCGCGCGTGGAGCTGGTGCTGGTGCAGACGCCCTATCGGCCCGCCGAGGCCGCCCGCGAGGCAGCGGCACGCGAAGTCGAAGCCAGCAATGCGGGCGCAGAATAGTGCCGCGCTACGATCACCGCATCGGCCGGGACCGGACGCTCCTCCACATCCGGGGAACCCCGGTCGTCTCGGTGATGATCGGCTCGATGATCGTCGCGGTCGCCCCGGTGATCGCGCAGACGCCGCTCCTGCCGCCCTTCGGCCTCATGATCTTCCTCGCCTGGCGCCTGCTGCGGCCCGATATCTGGCCCTTGTGGATCGGCTTGCCGCTCGGCCTGTTCGACGATCTCATGAGCGGGCAACCGCTCGGCAGCGCGATCTTCCTGTGGACAATCATTCTCCTTGCGCTCGATTTCGAGAGCCAGCGCCACACCTGGCGGGACTATTGGCATGGCTGGTTCGTCGCGTCCGTCGCGATGGCCTTCGCGCTGGCCGGGGGCTGGCTGGCAGTGCATCTTGCCGGCCATGGCGGGCCGATCATTCAAATCCTGCCGCAGATTGCCTATAGTATCGGTCTGTTCCCGATCATCGTGCGCCTTTGCGCTGCACTCGACAGATGGCGATTGCCGTGAATCTCTTTGGCAAGAAGACCGTAACCGACGCCAGCCAGTCCTTCACGTTCAGCCGCCGGGCCTTCTTCCTGGGCGCGGCGCAGGTCACGGTCGGCGGGCTGCTCGTGGGCCGCATGGGCTGGATCGCCATCGCCGAGAACGAGAAATACCAGCTCCTCTCGGAGAGCAATCGGGTCAATCTCACCATCACGCCGCCCCGGCGCGGGTGGATCGTGGATCGCCGCGGTCTGCCGCTCGCGTCCAACCGCACGAACTTCCGCGTCGACCTCATTCCCGACCGGTTGCAGAACCGCCCCAAGGTGATCGCCGAGCTGACCGACCTGCTCAAGCTCGATCCCAACACGGTGGACCGGATCGGCGAGGATCTGGACAAGGCCGCCGGTTTCCAGCCGGTGCAGGTCGCCGATGACCTCAGCTACGAGCAATATGCCGCCGTCTCGGTGCGCCTTTCCGAGCTGCCGGGCGTCGCGCCCGCGCAAGGCTTCTCTCGCCATTATCCCGCCGGGCCTGCCGTGGGCCATCTCCTTGGCTATGTGGGTGCCGCCTCGGCAGAGGATTATCGCAAGACGAAGGATCCGCTGCTCATCACGCCGGGCTTCAAGCTCGGCAAGCAGGGGCTGGAGCAATCGCTGGACACGCTCCTGACCGGCAAGCCCGGCGCGCGGCGCGTGGAAGTCACCGCGCGCGGCCGCGTCGTGCGCGATCTCACCACCCGCCCGGATACGCCCGGCCGTACCATCAAGCTCACCATCGATGCCGGCCTTCAGGAATTCGCCGGTCGGCGGCTCGGCACCCAGAGCGGGGCCGTGGTCATCGTCGATTGTCTGACCGGGGACATCCTCGCCTCCACCTCGATGCCGAGTTTCGATCCCAACAGCTTCTCGGACGGCATATCGCATCTCGAATGGGAAATGCTCTCGAAGGACGATCATGTCCCGCTGCGCAACAAGACGCTGGCGGGCCTGTATCCCCCCGGCTCGACCGTGAAGCCCATGATCGCGCTGTCCTTCCTGGAAGCGGGTCTCTCGCCGGACGACACGGTCACCTGCACGGGCGCGCTGCGCGTGGGTAATCGCCTGTTCCACTGCCATTCGCGGCGCGGCCATGGCCGGGTGAACATGCACCGCGCCATCGAGCAGAGCTGCAACATCTACTTCTATTATTTCGCGCAGAAGATCGGGATGGACGCCATCGCTGCGATGGCCCGCCGGCTGGGGCTGGGCCAGCGCTTCGATCTGCCCTTCCCCAGCCAGAGCTACGGCACCGTGCCCGACCCCGCCTGGAAGAAGCGCAAATATCAGCAGGACTGGCAGACCTACGACACCGTCAACGCCACGATCGGCCAGGGCTATATGCTGGTCAATCCCACGCAGATGGCGGTCATGGCGGCGCGGCTCGCCACCGGCATGGATCTCCAGCCGCATCTTCTCATGGACGGAAAGAAGCATGAAGGGCAGCCGCTGGGCATCGGGCTCGATCATCTCACCGTCATTCGCAACGCCATGAAGGATGTGGTGAATGGCGGCGGCACCGGACGTGCCGCCCGGCTTCCCGTGCCGAACATATTGCTCGCGGGGAAGACCGGCACCGCACAGGTGGGCGCCGTCTCCGCCCGCGGCATGCGCAGCGCGTCCCTGCCCTACAAGCGGCGCGACCATGCGCTGTTCCAGGGCTTCGCGCCCCATGACAATCCGCGCTATGCCATTGCCTGCATTGTTGAGCATGGCGGCCATCTCGACCGGAACCAGGATGCGCCGATGATTTCTGGCGATTGCATCACTTATCTGTACGATCCGGCCAAGGCGATGGAAAAGCTCACCAATCTCGAAGGGAGCTGGGGCGGCACGCCGCAGCAGCGGCTGGAGCGGCAGCTCAACGAGTTCCGCGTCGCGCGGGGCCTCGCCGCCGCCGCGCCGATCCTGGAAGCCGCCACGGGGAACGGGAATGCGTCCGACCCCGCTGCCAATGCAAGCGGCGCCACCGGTGCCGGCCAGAGCGGCCCCGTCGCCGGAGACGATCTCGGGGCGGAGGACGAAGCCTCTCTCTCGATCGTTCGGCCCGCCGGCCAGAACGCCGTGGACCCCGAATGAACCGGCTGGTCCCCGTCCCCGATGCGATCGCGCGCCTCCCCTGGCGCCTGTACGTGCTGCTGATCGCGCTCGCCTCGTTCGGCGCCATCGTTCTCTACAGCGCCGCCGGCGGCCATGTGACGCCATGGGCAGGCATGCAGATCATCCGCTTCAGCATCTTCCTGGTAATGGCGGAAGTCATCTCGCGCGTGCCTTTCCGCTACATCCGGATGAGCGCCTTCCCGATCTATGTCGTGGTGCTCGTCGCTTTGTTCCTGGTGGAGCTCATCGGCGGGGTTGCCGGCGGCAGCCAGCGCTGGATCAATCTCGGCTTCATGCAGTTGCAGCCCTCCGAGTTCATGAAGGTGGCGATCGTGCTTGCCGTCGCCCGCTTCTACGCGCTCCTGCCAAGCGCCTTCATCCGGACGTTCATGGCGATCTGGCCGTCGCTGGTGCTGATCGGCATGCCCGTGCTTCTCGTGCTCCTCCAGCCGGATCTCGGCACGGCCAGCATGATCGGGTTCGGCGGCGTCACCGTCATGTTCCTGGCGGGCCTGCCGCTTCGGCTCTTCGTGAGCGCGGGGCTGGCGGGCGCGGCGCTCATCCCCATCGCCTTCAGCTTCCTGCATGAGTATCAGCAGAAGCGCGTGTTGATCTTCATGGATCCGGAGAGCGATCCGCTGGGCGCTGGCTATCATATCAGCCAGTCGAAGATCGCGATCGGCTCGGGCGGCCTGTTCGGCAAGGGGTTCCTGAACGGCACGCAGAGCCATCTCGATTACCTGCCCGAGGGCCATACCGATTTCGTCTTCGCGACCATGGCGGAGGAATGGGGCATGGTGGGGGGACTGGCGCTCATCATCGCGCTGTTCCTGCTGCTGCGCTGGGGCATGCGCGTGGCGCAGCGCACCGAGGACCGCTTCGCGCGCCTCGTCGCCGGCGGCCTCACCACCACCATCTTCCTCTATATCGCCATCAACCTCATGATGGTGATGGGCATGGCACCCGTGGTGGGAATCCCCCTGCCCTTCATGTCCTATGGCGGATCATCGATGCTCACCGTCATGCTGTGCGTCGGCATCATCATGAACATCGATCGCAACCGCAAGGCGCTGGGCGAACGCTGGCCCTGAATGCAAGGGCGGCGCGCTGGGTAGGTTCGCGCGCTGACCATGACGGCCAGCCGGAGCGCTTCCCCCAGCACCGCAGGCGAAGTCATTACAAGCGCCGGATGCCTGTGCTGAATGCGACGCACCAACGGCGCGCAGGCCGCCCGCATCGCTCTGCCGGGCACGCTGGCATTCTACCGACCGCCTCCCCCCGCCCGCAGAGCGCGACCGAAACGGCCATCCACCCCGCATTCGCCTCTCAGGCGTGGCGTCACTGCCCCATTTCAAGTCCGTCCCCTCCCCCTCTTCACCTCCGGAACGATACAATCACCGCATCGCGCATTTTTTGTTTGGCAACACCCAAACCCCATGCTAACGGCGCCGCTCCTGAACGGGACCGTTGCATTGCAGGGTCATTTGTTTGGCGAGTGGACGCATAGCTCAGTTGGTAGAGCAGCTGACTCTTAATCAGCGGGTCCTAGGTTCGAGCCCTAGTGCGTCCACCACTTCTTCCCCAAAAATCAGCAGTTTAGCGCACCCTCTCGTAAATGGCTGGAACACGGTTTCGGCTATGTGTTCCACATGCATTCCAATTCGGGAGGACGGCATCGCCAACGTGTGATCGCTCCGAAAACATTTTTATGGGAGAGCAAGTTTAGGTAGGGTTAGCCAAACGGGGGAATCGGAAGTGCAGCTAGAATTTCGGCAACGGCACCTGTCTATCGCGGCATTTCCTTCAGTTGGCCTGCTGCCGGTTTGGTGGACACCGAGATAGGCTCATTTAGGCTACCCCAGCTTCTCGCTCGAAGTCGATAGGGCTGAGGTAACCCAGGGTCGAGTGACGCCGGGTCGGATTGTAGAAGCACTCGATGTAATCGAACACGTCCGCCTTCGCCTGCGCCCTCGTGCGGTAGACCTTTTTCCCGATCCGCTCGGTCTTGAGCGAGGAGAAGAAGCTTTCCATCGCGGCGTTATCCCAGACGTTGCCGGACCTGCTCATCGAACAGGTGACGCCGTTGTCGGCCATGAGCCGCTGGAACTGCTCGCTGGTATATTGGCTACCCTGGTCCGAGTGATGCAGCAGGGCATCGGGCTTTCCGCGTCGCCAGATCGCCATGATGAGCGCATCGGTAACGAGCTGGGCGGTCATCGTGTCGCTCATCGACCAGCCCACCACCCTGCGCGAGAACAGGTCGATGACGGCGGCCACGTAGAGCCATCCTTCGGCAGTCCAGACGTAGGTAAAATCTGCCACCCACTTCTGGTTGGGCCTGTCGGCCGTGAACTGGCGACCCAGAACGTTGCCGGCGATGACCGAGCGTTCGCCCTGATCCTTGGGCAGTCCACGGCGGCGTGGCCTGGCCCGCAGCCCTTGCGCTCGCATGAGCCGTTCGACCCGATGCAGACCGCAGGAGATGCCTTCGGCGAGCAGGTCGTGCCAGACACGCCGGGCGCCATAGGTGCGATAGCTGCCAACATGGCTGGCCCTGACCCTCGAGCCGATCACCTCGTCGTCGCGGGCACGCTGTGACGGCGCCCGGGTGAGCCAGGCATGGAAGCCGCTCCGCGAGACACCGAGCGCCCCGCACATCCATGCCACCGGCCAGATCCCTCGGTGCTTCGCGATGAAGGCGAACCTCATATCGAGTCCTTCGCGAAGTAGGCGGCGGCTTTTTTTAGAATGTCGCGCTCTGCCTTCAGCTTGGCCACTTCCCGGCGCAGACGGTCGATCTCCAACTGCTCCGGCTTCATCTGACCCTGCCCGGGAAAGGCATGGCCAGGATCAGCGGCCAACTCCTTTACCCATTTGCGCAGCAGGTTCTCGTGCACATCCAGATCGCGGGCCGCCTGCGCAACTGCCACACCGCGCTCACGGACCAACCTTACCGCCTCAAGCTTGAACTCGCGGCTGAACTTCCTTCGTTGCATTGTGGGCCTCCGATAGGTGAAAACACCCTATCTCGGTGTCCACCAAACCGGCAGCAGGCCAGTGTGCCTACGCTTTCGATCAACTATACCGGCCGTCGTCAGGTGTTCGCAGAAAGCGACACCGATGCTGCGATCTACGAGAGCGTCTATACGCTCATCAAATCGCACATCGAGTGCGATCGAGAACTGAACTTTCTTTCCACCGGCCTGCGTGACAAGGACAATGGCGAAATCAACGCGGGGTGCACAATCGTCAAGCAGACTGTCGATCGCCTGGCCGAGCTTGATAACTCATCGATCTTCGGCATCGTCGATTGGGACGGCGATGCCGTCTCCACGGACCGAATCAAGGTGGTGGCGGAAGGAGAGCGAAACGGGATTGAAAACGTCTTGCTCGACCCTCTGCTTGTAGCATTGCTCCTGATGAAGGAGCGACGACTGCCAGAAGGGCTAGAGGATATTGACCGTTTCACGGGAGTTCCCAGCCTCGGGTCTCTTGATCTACAACGGCTTATCGACGCCATTCAAATGGCCCTGTTCCCCGAAGCGACCGAGCGAGTGGAAGTTGCGTACCTTGGCGGAGCGAAGGGGAACGTCTTCCGCACATATCTCGAATCTGACGACCATGCCCTCGAAGCGGCTCTCGCCGAAAAGTTTCCGGCGCTGAACAAATGGAGAAGCAGAGGCCGGGGCGAACTCGTGAAAGCGGTGATCGAGCACGTGCTTTCCGAGCACACGACATTCTGCCCTCTTGCGCTAAGGGTCGCCTTTGAGCTGATTGCAAACGCGCCTAGCTAGTCATCGGCCGTCAGCAGATCGAGCACCTGCCCCATCCCGAGATAGGATTGGAACGGCACGAGCCGCTTCACGGCTTCGGCTTGGCTGTCGGTGATCCCGTCGCCAGTGGCCGCCCCGATCGGAGCCCCGGCGGCCTTGGACACGTCGGAAGCGAGCCCGGCCGTCGAGCCAAGCAACTTGCCCACCGGGTCGACGCCAATGCGCAGTAAGGCCTCACCGTCGATGCATTAATTCTCCGGCCACTGAAGGCGAGGCGTATCGGCGTCAATGCGCCGGACCTCTCTACCGCGCGTGTGGGTACGCACGTCGATGAAGGCGGGCAAATCGTCCCCAAAGACAATTCTCGCCTCAACCAGCCGCCAAACTACTATCTGACATTCGCGAACGGGCGGCTGGTCTATGAAGTCGATCTTGATATCTGGGGGCAGAAAGCGCAATCCCTCTTGAAATTACGATATAACATATCATACACGCCGCTCTCCAACTCAGGGCGGAGCAAAGTCATTGCGTTTACGACATATTTCCCATCGCGCAGCAGCGCTTCTCGCAACGGTCGCCATGTCCGGCCCCCTCCCCGCATGGGCACAGGAACCGCAAGTGGAGCGTGACGATCCGGACCCGAGGGAGCGTGGTTCGGCGCGCAGAGACATCGTGGTGACCGGCCAGTCCCTGAGAACGGAAGAGACAGCCCTGCCGGTGCAGGTTCTGGCCGGTGACGAACTCGCCCATCGCCGTCAGGGCGGACTGGGTGAGACTCTGGCCGGTCTGCCAGGCGTACATCTGGACAATTTCGGTGGCGGCGCGTCGCGCCCTGTCATCCGGGGCCAGACGCTGCCGCGCATCGAGGTGCTGACCGATGGCGCCAATCTGTTCGACGTGTCGTCGATCTCGCCCGATCACGCCATCACCGCCGATCCGCTTCTGCTCGATGCGATCGAGATCCAGCGCGGCCCTGCGGCGATCCATTATGGCGGGAATGCCACCAATGGCGCGATCAACCTGATCGACAGCAAGGTGCCGAAGGTCGTTCCGGTCGGCGGCCTCACCGGCGCTACTGAGGTGCGTTTCGGCACAGGCGACGAGGAGAAGACACTCGTCGGCCGTGTGACCGCCGGGCTCGGGCAATTTGCCATCCACGCCGAGGGCGCGCGTCGCAGGGCCGATGATTATGATGTGCCGAATGGCTTTGGCACGGACAAGCTGCGCGATTCCTTTGCAGACAGCACCAGCTATGCCTTCGGCGCATCCTGGGTCACGTCAAAGGGCTATATCGGCGCGTCCTACAGCCGGATGGAAAGCGAGTATGGCCTGCCCGGTCACAGCCACATCAATGGCGTGTGCCACACTCATGGCCTCGATCTGCATTGCGAGGCGCATGGCGGGTTCGACGATCCGTTCGGCGGATCCGACGATCATACGGCCTATATCAGGCTGCGTGCCGACCGGGTCGACCTGCGCGCGGACTATGATGATCTTCTGCCCGGCCTTGCCCATCTGCGCCTTCGCGGATCCTATACCGACTACGTCCATGACGAGATCGACGGTGAACTGCTGTTCACCCGCTACACCAACGAGGTCTGGGACGGGCGGCTCGAGCTGACCCACAAGCCGATCTTCGGCTTCACCGGCACGCTGGGCGTTCAGTACACCGACGGCAAGTTCAGCGGCATCAATGTCGAAGACCTTCACGTGCCGTTCCCTGACAATGCTTATGGCACCGTCCCGCCTTATTATCACCTCACGGAGAATGTGGGCCTTTTCCTCAGCGAGCGCCGGTCATTCGGCGCGGTCGATGTCGAGCTTGCCGCCCGCAAGGACTGGCGCAGGATCCGGGCCGCAAGACCGCAGTTCCTGTTCACGCTGACGCCGGACATGGAAGCGATCTACGACACGATCTTCCGCGATTTCTATGGCCCCGACTGGAAGAAGGCGATCGAGGACGAAACGATTGAGTCCTTTCTCAGCCGCAATCCGCCCGTCAGGCATGATCCGTTCTCGGTCTCGTTCGGCGCGACATGGAATGTCGGCAATGGCTTCGCCGCGTCGCTGTCGCTTGCGCACACCGAGCGAGCGCCGAGCGTGCGGGAGCTTTACGCGCGCGGGAACAATCTCGCCACGAACAGTTACGAGCTCGGGCTCGCTGCCCGAAATCCCCTCCTCAACGATGCCGGCATTGCGCCCGAGGATGTGCTCGAGACTACGGACGCGATCAACCTGACCTTCCGCAAGAGGGGCGGACCGCTCGCCTTCGAAGTGGGCCTGTTCTACCAGGATATCGAGGATTATGTCTTCGCACGGCTGATCGAGACCGAGACGGAAACCGGGGTCCCGCACAACTTTCTCATCTACACGGCCGCCAACGTCCGCTTCGCCGGGATCGACGGGCAAATCAGCTATCAGCTGACGCCGCAATCGCGCGTGACGATCTTCGGGGACTATGTGGACGCCAGGCTGAAAAGCGAGGATGACAATCTTCCGCGCATTCCTCCCGGGCGGATCGGCGCCCGCTATGATCTCACCGCGGGTCCCTTGTCGGGCGATGTGGAATATTATCACACGTTCGAGCAGGACAAGGTCGCCTCTTATGAGACGCGCACGGCGGGCTATGACATGCTCAACGCGACGTTGAGCTACCGTTTCGATCTCGGCCGGGCAAAGGCGGTGGAATTCTATGTTCGCGGCACCAACCTTCTCAACGAGCTGGCGTTCGCGCACACCTCATTTGTGAAGGATCAATCGCCGCTGCGCGGCCGCAGCGTCGCCATCGGCATGCGTCACGCATTCTGACCTGGGCGAGGCGGCGGGCGTCGGGCGCCTGCCGCCTCATCCCAATTCAGCGATCGCCCGATCATTCGCCAACGTCCAGCGGCGCGCCCCGCGCAGCGGCAAGGGGCACATTCAGAAATCCGGCGAGCGTCGGGGCGATCCGGCGCATGTCGATCGTGCCGAGATTCCTGTTCGCCGCTATCCCCTCGCCCACCAGGATGAGAGCGGCGTGCATGTCCCGGCGCGTGTTGATGGTCGAATAGGCGCCATGGGAGCCGCCTGCATAAGCCTGGCTGAACGGCCCTTTCATCGCATTTCCCATGCGATAGCCCGGCTTCAGGGCGATCACGAAACGCGCCTGATCCGACAAGCCGCTGTGCCGCAGATCCTCGGCGGGCAGGATGGCGGCGATGCCGGCTTCGGGTTGCCGTGCGAGCTTTCCAAGAAATGCGGCCACCTCCGCTTCCAGCGCACGATTGCTGGGGTCCTGCAGCACGACCATCGCGCTGCCGCCGACATACCATGCAAAGGCGCGCCAGGACTTCACTTCGCTGCGCGTCTCGTCGGTGAAGGTGATGAGCCCGGCATCCGCGAAGGCGATGTTCAGGTTGACCTCCCGGGTCGTGCGGTCAAAGCCGTGGTCGGACACGATCGCGATCACGCCCTGCGGGTTCTGAGCTCGATACGCTGCCACGAGCTTGCCGATTTCCCGGTCGATCCGTTCCAGCGCCGCGCGACCCTCTGCCGAGCCCGGTCCGTGGGCGTGCTGTTCCTTGTCGTGCGACACATAATGCACCGTCAGGAGATGAGGCTGATATTCGGTGATGATCCGGATCGCGTCCTTGGTGATCTGCTCGTCGTCGCTGGAATCGCCGGAACTGACGTTGATATCGATCGGCGCGGCGCCCCGGGTCACGGGCCAGTAAAGGCTGGCTGTCCGCAGCCCGGCCTCCTTCGCGGCCGACCAGAGCGTCGGCACCTTGATCGCCTCATACTGACTGTAGGACTCCGGCAGCCTGGCCGTTGCGGCAAACGGACGGTTGTTGAACACGCCGTGCTCGATCGGGGAAACGCCGGTCACCAGCGTCGTGTGATTGGGATTCGTGACGGTCGGGTTGACGTTGACGACGCGCTCGGCATGGCTGCCTTCGCGCAGCAGGCCGCGCAGCACCGGGAGGTTCGGCCGGTCCTTTTCGGGCCCGAGCAGGCTGTCAGGCGAGAAGCCGTCAATGCTGACGAGAAGAACCGGGCGATGCGGCTTCTCCTCGCTATTCGCCCGGCGCACGCTCTCATCCGCTTGCGCCGGTGGCGATGCCGGAAGCGCGGATGCCTGGGCCAGAAGCAGGGCGCAGGTCGCGCCGATCATGAGGCGAAGGATTTTCATGGGCTGTCCGTGCTGGCTTGGCGGGGATGGAAGGCAGCGCGAAGCTGCCTTCCAGCGGGCGATGACGGTCCTCAAAAGCCGAACGTATATCTGAGCCGGAACTGGCGACCGCGCGGATTGACGGTGCCGACCACGAAGCCATTGTCTTCGTCTGCCACCGGCGGGTCCGCATCGAAGAGGTTGTGCACCGTGAACGTCAGGGCGTGGCGCGGCTTGCCGTCATTCACCGTGCGGCCAAAGGCATAGCTGGCGCTCAGCGTGTGCTGGATGGCCGGTTTCACCCGGTAATAATAGCGCATCACGCCATTATCATCGACGACATTGATATAATCGGGGCGGCCGAGGGCTTCATAGATCGCTTCGGTGGTGGCCGCCGAGGTGCTCGAGAAAGAGCCATAATAGGTCGTCAGCCAGTTGACGGACACGCCGCCCTTAGACCAGCCAATGGCGGCATTGCCGATCCATTTGGCGTAGCCGTTGCGGCCCAGCTGATCGATGGTGACGCCTTCATCGGTGAGGTCCTCGTCGCGCTGCAGATTGCGCGTGGCCTCGGCACGCATCGTGAAGCGGCCGAAAGCCGTTTCGGGCGAGCGATACTGCAGGCCGAAATCGAGACCGGACAGGGTGCGCGACCCGAGGTTGATATAGTCGACGACCATATTCTCGATTTCACCCACGACTGCCCGCTTCGAGGCGTTGGACGTCTGCGCAGCGTTGTAGGCATCGAAGGCCGCCCGGTCAGCGGCGGTCACGGCACGGCGAACGACGCGGGCACTGCCGGCATAGGCGCCGGTCCCCGAGCCGAGGTCGATCTGGTCGATCGATTTTCCGCTGGCCAGCGCGGCCTGGGTCGCCAGATCGAGCGCCAGCTCGTCCAGCGCCAGCACATCGGCATTGCTGAGCGCGCTGATCGCGTCCCGCTGCTTCATCCGCCAATAGTCGCCGGTGATCGACAGGCCGCGAACGCCGGGCACGTCGAGCACGAAGCCGAGGCCGAAATTCTCTGCGCGTTCCGGGTTCAGTCTGTTGTTGCCCTGTCGATAGGTGCGGCGCGGGCCGCTGCCGTCCAGCGCAAAGCCGGTGACGCTGTAGCGATAGGGATCCTGCGTGTAGTTCACGCGAAGCAATTGCGTCGTGTCGGTCTGCGCGAGATTGGGCGCCCGGAAGCTCCTGTTGTATGAGCCGCGCAGGCTCAGCCATGGCGTCGGGCTCCACAACAGGCTGAACTTGGGCGTCGTGCTTTCCCCATGGATCGAGAAGCGCTCGTGGCGCACCGCGGCGCCCAGTTCGAGGCGATGGATCAGCGGCAGCGCGTTCGCGGGCGTGATGAGCGGCAGGCCGATCTCGGCATAAGCGGAAAGCACGCGCTGATGCGCACTGACGTCCGCGTTCGGGCTCATCGAGATGAAGTCGTTGTCATTCTCGCGCAGATAGGGGAATTGCGCGCCCGATCCCGGCGGGTTCAGGCCGGCATAGGGAGCTTTCCAGGCATCGTAATTCTCCCAGCGGACTTCCGTGCCGCCCGCCGCCTGGACGCGACCGCCGCCGAATGGCAGCTGGAACAGCTCGCCGGAGAGCTTCGCGTCCCAGGTGATGATCCGCGTCTTTCCGTAGCGATTGTCGATATCGTACATCGGGTCGGTCACTGACGCCGGATTGGTATAGGGCTTGTCGACCACGATCTTGCCGTTCTCGACCTTGAAGGTGACCGGGAACGGATTGTACGCGGTAGCGTCCGTCCGCTCGAGCGCTTTGCGAACGAGGGATTCGCGGTAGATATTGGTCTCGGTCTCGTGGCTGTAGGCGCCCGACATCATGACCGCGCTTTCCCAGGACCAGTCGCTGCCGATCGTGCCCCGGACGCCCGCAAGGGCCCGGTAGAAGCTGGAGTCGACCTGGATATAGCGGTCCTTCGTGCCATTGGGCATGGTGCCTGCGGCGATCGTCACATCGGCCGGAGCCCCCTTGATGCGCGGCGTGCCGTCCGCATTGGGCAGGCCATCGATATTGTAGAAGCGTTCGCCGAACGGGTTGTACGGGTTCGACGCGGGGACATAGATGCCCGGCTCGTTCACATTCTGGAGATTGGCGGATTCCCGCTGGCTGTTCGCGCGCGAGCCGGAATAAAGCACGTCGCCGAACAGGGTGAGATTGTCGTTCACCTCATGCTCGATGAACAATGCCCCGTTGATGCGCTCGACCCCGGGGATCAGCGTGCGGTGGGGCAGCCGGTTGTGATAATAGCCGTTCTCCACATTGCCCAGCGTCCGGCTCGGCGTGCTCTGCTTGAAATTGATGCCGCCATTCCCGTCCGGGACAAGGAAGAAGGTGCCGTCCGCAGCCATGGTCGCCACACCGCCGGTCGGGCTGGCGGTCGTCACGATTCCCGCATTGCCGGTCGGCCGGCCGCTCAGAAAGGTCTGGAAGTCGGGCTGGATGTAGCCCCGTCGGAACTGGCCGAAATTGGTGATCGTGCTGCTGTTGTCGAAATCATTGTCGACCGCGAAGGCCGTGCCGGTCTTCGGATCGACGACGGGAAGACCGTTCCACGGCGCCGGCAGGTCGCGCGTGCGGCGCAAGTCGCTCTGCGTGCCCCAGTCGCGGTCGCTGACCATCATCTTGTCGCGCTTGAAGAGGTCGAGCGAGAGGCCGATCGACGTGCGACCGAATTTGAACGTGTTCGATCCGGTGATCCGATATTCGCCGGCACCGCCATGTTGCGTCTGCGCCGTCTCGATCGAGAGGCGCCCGCCTTGGGCGTTGGGCGAAACGATCGAATTGATGACGCCCGCGGCGGCGTCTGCGCCGTAGATCGCCGATGCGCCGTCACGCAGGATTTCAACGCGGCTCAGCAGTGCGGTGGGGATGACGTTGGCGTTCGGAGACAAGGCCGGCACGCCCTGGTCCGTGCCGGACAGCGGATGCGCGGCGATGCGGCGGCCGTTGATCAGCATCAGCGTGCTGCCCGCGCCAATGCCACGCAGGTCGACGGACATGACATCGCCACGCGCGGCCTGCGACCCGATGGTGGCTTCGTTGATCGACGGCGGACCCGCCATGGGCAGCGTCGCGAACAGATCGGCGCCGGTCGAGCCGCCGCGCAGCGCGATGTCGTCCGCCGTTATGACGCTGATCGGCAGCGCTCCTTCGCTGGTGGAGCGGCGCAGGTTGGTGCCCGTCACCACGATCTCGCCCATGGTGTCGCTCATCGCGTCGCCGGGCGTTGGCTGCGCGATCGCGCTGTCGGACTGGCTTGCCGCCTCGGCTGCACTCACTTGGGAATGGGCGGCGACGAGCGCGAAAAGGGCGCTGCCGGTCATGGCTGAAAGTCGAATGTTCACGTGGAGACCCCTGATTGTTCCGGAAAGGACTGCGTTGGCCGGGGTTGAGGCGATGTCGCTCGCCTTCTGGACAGCCCCGGCCCTTCGCCTCGACCGGTGAGATAGACAGGGTGCGTGACCGCAATGCTGCGGATTTACCCGTGTTCCGTCGATACAATCACCGAACAATTCGATGGATTGGAGCGCGATGCTGAAAGAGCGGGACGGCGTTATTTTCAGGGGGTCCGCCGGGTCACGGCATTCAGAAATGCAGAGATCAGCAGGCTGCGCCGCCGCTCCCGAAGACAACACAGATAGATGTGGGTGACGACGGCGGTGCCCGTGATGGGGAGCGGCACCAGCCGCTCGTCCGGTACATATTCCGATTGCGAGACGGTGCCGATGCCGAGGCCACGGATCACGGCCTCGCGGATCGCCTCGCGACTGCCGATCTCCATCGCGATGCGCGGCTTGCGGCCGATCGACGCCATGGCATCCTCGAGCGCCCGGCGCGTCGTGGAGCCGGTCTCGCGCATCAGCAGGCGCTCCTTCGAGAGCTCGGCCAGCTCGATCGAGCCATTGGCGGCCAGGCGGTGATCACGATGCACGAAGGCCGTCACCGGATAGCTCGCATAATGCTGCATATAATAGCGATCATCGTCGTCCGCCCGGGCGACGACGCCGACATCCGCCGCATAATTGCCCAGGTCAGTGAGGACGTCGCCTGAGTTGCCGAGCCTCATGGACGTGTAGATGTCCGGATACTGGCTGTGAAACGCCTCGATCATGGCGATCACATGGAAAGGGCTTACCGCGCCAATCTTGATCGCTCCCTGCCGCAGGGCGCCGCTGTCCTTCAGCAGGATCGCGGCGTCATTCTCCAGCTCGATCATCTGCCGCGCGATCTGCAGGAATTCGGTGCCGACCGGCGTCAGGTCGATGCGCCGCCCCCGCCGCTCGAAAAGGCGAGCGCCATGCTCCTCCTCCAGGGCCTGGATCTGCGACGTGATGGTCGTCTGGCTCGTGCGCAAGGCGCGCGCAGCAGCCGTGAAGCCGTTGTAGCGCGCGACCGCGATGAAACTGCGAAGTTGCGTGAGCGTCACGTGAAGGCCCGCTTCCAATCCACCGAAAATATCGGTCGATCAATCGATATGGTACGCATGTTTCAGGCATATGACTGTCATGTTCGCGCCCTAGAGCCGCTCTGACCAAGACCATCAGAGCAGGTTGATGAACGAGATTGCTTCCCCCCTCGCCTATTCAGGCAAGATCACTGCCGCTATTTTTGACTGGGCCGGGACGGTCCTCGATTTCGGATGCATCGCGCCTGTCGCCGCTTTCCAGGAGGCGTTTGCCAACGCCCGCGTGCCGATCAGCGAGGCGGAAGCGCGCGCGCCCATGGGGGCGGCGAAACGCACGCACATCGAACTGATCCTGGCCGATAAAGCCGTCGCCGGGCGCTGGCTGGCTTACCATGGCAAGCCCTCGGACGAGCAGGACGTCGATGCGCTCTATGCGGATTTCCTGAGGATCGATCAGGTGAACTGCGCGCTTCACAGTGCGCTGATCCCGGGTGCTCTGGAAACGATCGGCGCCCTGCGCGAGCGAGGAATCGCGATCGGCAGCACGACCGGTTATCCGCGCAGCATCATGGATGGGCTCATCCCCCTTGCGGCGGCGCAGGGCTATGAGCCGGATTGCTGCATCACCGTGAGCGATGTCGCGCGCGGCCGCCCCTATCCCGACATGATCCTCGCCAATGCTCTCGCGCTCGGCCTCGCCGACGTGCGCGGCGCCATCGTCGTGGATGACAGCCCGAGCGGCCTCACCGCCGGTCGCGCGGCCGGCATGTGGGCGATCGGCATTCTGGCCAGCGGCAACGAAGTCGGCCTGTCGCTGGAGGACTGGACGGCATTGTCCGCCGACGAGCAGGATGCGCATCGGGGTCGCGGCCTTCCGGTCCTTGTTCGGGCGGGCGCCCATTATGTGATCGACACGATCGCCGATCTCCCGCCGATCATCGATGCGATCGAGGCGCGCCTTGCCGTCGGCGAAAGGCCATGAGGCAATGGTCTTTTCACAATCCCGTCGCCCTGCATTTCGGCGCCGGTGTGTTCGATCGGGTGAAGGAACAGATCGGGCAGCGCCAATGGCTGCTGGTCACCCATAAAGATGCGCCTTTCGCGCCGATGCGCGATCGGCTGCTTGGCCATGTCCACCCGCCCCTCGCCATTGCCGATGCGATCATGCCCAATCCCAGCCTGGCCATGCTGCAGCATGTCTGCGGCCTCCTGCAGGCCAGGGCTGAGGGAATAGACGTCATCGTGGCGCTTGGCGGCGGTTCGGTGATGGACACGGCCAAGTTCCTGGCGGCCGGCCATTGCGACTTCAGGAGCGTGGCCTGCTATCTGGATGGACAGGTCGCGCTTGGCGGCAGGGCGCTGCCGGTCATCGCGGTTCCCACCACGGCGGGCACCGGCAGCGAGCTCACCAAATGGGCGACGATCTGGGATCCGGAGCAGGGGCGCAAGCTGTCACTGAACCGGGACGATCTTTATGCAGAAGCGGCCTTCATCGATCCGGAGCTGACCGCGAGCCTGCCCTGGCCCCTCACGCTTGCCAGCGGACTGGACGCGCTGTCCCACGCGCTCGAGAGCCTCTGGAACCGCAACGCAAATCCCATCACGCGCAGCTTCGCCATTGCGGCGGCCGGCGATGTGCTGGCGGCGCTCACCCGGCTGCAAGTGAACCTCGACGATCAGGACGCCCGCTCCATGCTCGCATCCGGCGCGATGAAAGCCGGGCTTGCCTTCTCGAACACGCAAACGGCGCTGGCACACAACATCTCCTACCCGATCACGCTGGACTATGGCGTCGCTCACGGGATCGCCTGTTCCTTCTGCCTGCCGGAAGTGATGGCCGCCGCGATCGGCGCGGATGATGCGTGCGACACGGCGCTGGGATCGATTTTCGGCGCGCTCTCCCAGGCCCCGCAAGCCCTGCGCCGCAGGCTGACCGATCTTGGCATTGCGGGTGATCCTGCCGCTTTCGGCATCGGTGGCGAGGCATGGCGCGGCATCGTGGCCGACGCCTTTGACGGTCCGCGCGGCCGCAATTTCATCGGGGCGCGCGACCGCTTTCCTGATCGGTCCGTCGCGTGAGCGCCACTGCGGCGATGAGGTCGCGGCAAGGGCTCCCGTCGCGCTGTCATCATGAAGACATGTCTCCCGGCCAGCGAACGTCCCTCTGGCGGAAGCCGACAGCAAGGATCCCCCGGCCGTGACTTCCTCCAGTTCGATCGCGATGATCGCCGCCTTGTCCGACAAGCGGCAATCCTTCCTGCGGGCACGGCGCAAGGTGCTGCTTGCGACCATGTTCTGCTATCTGTTCTTCTACACGGGGCGGCAAACCTTCGGCTTCGCGATTCCCGGCATTCAGGCGGAGTTCGGCGTCAGCAAGGAGACGCTCGGCTGGGTCAGCGCCGCGCTCCTCTGGTGCTACGCCATCGGCCAGGCCATCAACGGCAATCTCGGTGACAAGCTGGGCGGCCGCACGGTCATGAGCGCCGGGGCGATCCTCTCATGCGCGACGAACTGGGCCGTGAGCTTCTCGACCGGGTTGCTGAGCCTCGGCTTCCTCTGGGGCCTCAACGGCTATTTTCAGGCGATGGGCTGGGCGCCCGGCAGCCGCGTCCTCTCCAACTGGTTCGGGCCGGGCGACCGGGGGAAGGTGTTCGGCTGCTATGTCTTCGCGGCGGGCATGGCGTCGGTCCTCAGCTTCGTGACCTCCATACTCGTGGTCCATATCTTCGAGATGGAGTGGCGCTGGATCTTCCGCATCCCGGTGCTGCTGATGCTGCTGGGTGGGCTGACCTTCTTCTTCGTCGCGCGAGAGCGTCCGGAAGATCTGGGTTTCGGTTCCCCGCATGCATCCGAGCGTGAGGCCGTTTCCGAGACAAGCGAAGAAAGCTCGATGCAGCGCTACCGGGCGGTGCTTTCCAACTGGCGGATATGGATGGGGGGCCTGGCGATCGGCTTCCAGAACGCGGCCCGCTACGGCCTGCTGGTCTGGGTTCCGGTCCATTTCATCGGCGGTGACGGCGCCGCAGCGGCGGGCACGGGAAGCCTCATCGCGCCGGAATGGACGACGATCGCGCTTCCGGTCGGCATGGCGATCGGCGCCGCCACCAATGGCTACATCTCGGATCGCTATTTCGCGACCCGCCGCTATGTCGCCATCGTCCTGTACATGACGCTCGCCACGGCGATGGCCCTGCTGATGTACGGCATTCCGGCCGCGTCCGTTCATCTCGGGCTTGCCGTGCTCTTCCTCTGTGGTTTCTTCGTCTATGGACCACAGGCGAGCTTCTGGGCGCTCTGCCCGGATCTCGTCGGCCATCGCCGCGCGGGCACCGCGGTCGGCGTCATGAACTTCTTCGCCTATCTGTTCGCCGGCCTTGGCGAGCCGCTGATCGGCAAGGTGATGGACAGCAGCGGCACCACCTCCGTCATCTTCCTGCTCGTCGCCATGGCAAGCGGCGCAAGCGCCGTGACGGCGTCTTTCATCCGCCGCTGACCTGACGATCGAGGCGGCAATACGGCCTTCCGGCCCTTCGCAGCTTGCGCAACCCTCTCAATTCCCGAACAGAAAAATCCACAAACAGGCCATTGCATTCCTAAGCGCCCTTCAATAGTTGCGACTAACTCGCATTATCGAATCTTCCGAGGGGGCTGCCTTGTCTGTTTTCCGTTACACCCTGCTTGCGTCCGTCGTTCTGCCCGCCGCCCTGTCTACCGTGCCGGCTCTCGCGCAGCAGGCGCCTTTTCCGGCTGATGCCGGCGAGAGCGACGGGGCCGATACGATCATTGTCACCGGCCGTGTTCAGCGCCTGTATCGCGCGGAGCAGACGACGGTCGGCAAGGCTGCGGAAGACCCGATGAACATTCCCCAGTCCGTGCAGGTCATCAATTCCGAGCTGTTCACGGATCAGGGCGCGCGCGATGCAACGGACATCTATCGCAACATCTCCGGCGTCAGCTTCTTCAGCTATGCCGGCGTGACCTTCCGGGGATTCCGGCAGGACCAGTCCTTCTATGACGGGCAGCGCGGCAATCCGTTCATCGGCTTTTCGGTCCCGCAGCTGTTCAACATCGAGCGGGTGGAGGTCCTGAAGGGCCCGGCAGGCCTGTTCTTCGGCCCCGGATCGCCCGGCGGCATCATCAATTACGTATCCAAGACCCCGTCCGATACATCCTCGCTGCGCATGGTCGCCACCGGCGGCAATTATGATCGCGTCGGCATCTCGGCGGAGGCGACCGGGCCCGTCGATGCCGACGGCATCATCACTTATCGCGTCGGCGGTTTCTACGAGGCCATGGACCCGTATCGGCGCAACACCACGAACAAGGCGAAGATCGCCGACGGTGCGATCGCGATCCGCACCAATGAAGGCGGCAAGCTCACCCTGCAGGCCACGATCTACGACAATTATCTGCGCGCCAACCGGCTGCGCGGCGTCCTTGTCGATGATGCCGGCAATTTCCTGACGGATATCCGCTGGAACGCCAATGAGCCGACCGATTTCCTGCATCTCAAGAGCCAGGCCTATCAGGCCCGCTATGAGACGAGCGTGGGGGACCGGGTGACCTTCGACGCCGGCGTGCGTTATTTCGATGCGCGCGAGGCCCAGAAATATCACGAGCCGCGCGGGCTCGATCCGGCCAACCCCGATCTCGTCCGCCGGGAGTTCCGCGATCAGATCCGCCCGGTCCACGGCCTTTCGTTCATGACCAATGCCACGGCCCGGGTGGACCTGCTCGGCATGGAGCACAAGTTCCAGGCCGGGGCGGACTGGTATGACGAGAAGAATGTGCTGGATTCCCGCATCCTGCGGACGGGCGTGACGTCCCTCAGCCTTTCCAACCCGGTTTATGGGGGCGCAGCGGAGGGCGATGCGGCGCGCGCAGCGCTGCTGCCCTTCACCACCACCGATACCCGGACCAAGCGGCAGGGCGTCTATCTGCAGGACCAGATCAGCCTGACGCGCAGCCTGCTGCTGGTGGGCGGCGTGCGTTACGATCATTTCGAGGACAAGGTGACGACCAGCACCGGCGGGGCAGTGAGCAACCGCTCCTCCTATCGGGATGGTGACGTCACGTTGCGCACGGGCCTGATCTTCAAGCCGCTGCCGGACATCTCGACCTATGTCAGCTGGTCGCAGAGCTTCGAGCCGCAGGCGGCCGCCAGCCAGGATGCCAATGCCGGCGGCCCGTTTGCGCCCGTCACCGGCAATCAGGTCGAAGGCGGCGTGAAGACGCAGTTGTTCGAGGGTCGGCTCCAGGCCAATCTCGCGGCCTATCGCATCGTCCGCCGGAACATCCTGCAGGTTGATCCTTCGCTTCCGCCCGTGAACGGCGTCGACCAGCTCGCCCCGATCGGCGAGGTGACGAGCAAGGGCTTCGAGGTGGATCTCGCCGCCGACATCACGCCCGACTGGGTCTTGCTGGTGAATTATGGCTATAACGACACCCGGATCACCGGGACGGTCGCCGGTCAGGCGATCACCAATGCAGTCGGGGACCGCTTCGCCAACGCGCCCCGGCACAAGGTCGGCTTCTGGACGCGTTATCAGTTTCCCGTTCTTGACGCGGCCTTCGCCTTCGGCGGCGAGCATGTGTCCAGCCGCATCAGTCTTTCTGGCCAGTCGGTGCAGCCCTACACCATTTTCGACGCGTCGATCACCAAGGGGCTGGGCTTTGCCGAACTCCTGCTCCGGGTCGATAACATCTTCGACAAGGTCTATGCCGCATCCGGCTTCAGCGCCCAGAGCGGGCATTTCCCCGGCGAGCCGCGCACCTTCCTGGCCGAGCTGCGCGTCCGGTTCTGACGGCCGATGCGACCGGTGAAACCACCCAAGCGGCGCTCCCTGTGGTGGCGCGTGCACAGCTGGGCGGGGCTGAAGCTCTCGATCTTCCTGACCTTCATCCTCGCCACCGGAACGCTTGCCGTGTTCGCGCATGAGATCGACTGGCTGGTGACGCCCGCCATGCGCGTCACGCCGCAGGATCGGCCGCTTGCCAGCTGGGGCGCGATCGCGCAGGCCGCCGCGCGCGCCGAGCCGGAGGGACGCCTGCAGACGCTCCATGCGCCGATCGACCCGTGGTTCGCCGTGGAGGCATGGGTGGACATGGGCAAGGGCGCGCCGCGCCGCGTCTATGTCGATCCGTGGGAAGCGCAGGTGACGGGCACGCATGGCTGGGCAAATGTCCACCGCTTCCTGCGGCAAGTGCATCGGCACCTCATGCTGCCGACCAAGATCGGCATTCCCATCGTCAGCTCGCTGGCCTTTCTGCTGCTGGCATCGCTCGTCACCGGCATCGTCACTTACAAGAAATGGTGGCGAGGCTTCCTGCGCCTCCCGCGCGGTGGGGACGCGCGGCGCTTCCAGGGGGAGTTGCACCGGCTGGCCGGCGTGTGGAGCCTGTGGTTCGTAGCGCTCATGACGCTGACCGGCATCTGGTATCTGGTCGAGACGCTCGGCGGGCGCGCGCCGGTGCCGGAGCTGCCGCGCCTTGCTGTCACGTCCGCGCCGGTGACAGGGCCCGCGCTCGACCGGCTTGTCGCCACCGTGCGCGCGGCGAAGCCCACGCTCTCGATCCGTGAGATCCGCTTCACGCCGGATAATGGCGTCATCTTCCTGGGGCAGGATCGCGCCTGGCTGGTGCGCGAGCGCGCCAATGGCGTGGCGGTCGATCCGGCAACCGGCCGCGTGACCGCCATGCTGGATGGCCGCGACCTCTCCGTCCACCAGCGCATTTCGGAAATGGCGGACCCGCTGCACTTCGGCACGTTCGGCGGCCTGACGACCAAGATCATCTGGTTCCTGGCCGGCGCGCTGCTCACCGGCCTGTCCGTAACTGGCATGCTGATCTACGCCAGGCGTATCCAGCGCGCCGATCGCGTCGAAGGCGGTGGGGTGCGCATCGCATGGGCCGGCATGGGGCTCTGGGCCTATGTATCGATCGCGGCGGTCATCCTGGCGCTGGCCTTGACCCCGGGGGCGATCGGCGGCGCCAGCTAGGGCTGATCGACATTGTCCTACGGACGCCTTCGGCTCCAGATGATGGCGTGACGAAAATGGTGGTTTTTCGGGACCCGGCGCGCAGCGTACTCAAAGTACGTGAGCACCGGAAGACCGGGAAAGCGCCATTTGCAGGCCGCTAGCGCTGAATGTCGATTGGACCTAGGGCTCGCCCTCGTCATGCGGCGCCGAGCCACCGGGCAAGCCGTGGCAATCGGGGGAAAGCCGCGCGTTCGACGAGCCAGATGAGCACCAGCGAGAGGGCGAGCAGCGGCAGCAGCGCCGCACAGGCCAGCAGGATGGCGATGACAACGCGCCCCGGCCTTTCCGCCGCCGACGGCGCGCCAAGCTTGCCCGCGGGCTTGCGCCGGCGCCACATCATGAAGCCGCTGACGGCCAGGGTGATCAGTCCGGCGGCGGTCAGCACGCCGATCGCCTGATTGAACGGACCGAAGAGCTGTCCCTGATGCCAGGCGATGCCGTAGCCCACCATGCGGTCGATGACATGGATGTCTCCGAACCGCTCGCGGGAGAGTGGCTCGCTGCCATCGCGGCTGAAGCGGATGGTCTGCTGCAGGGGCACGTTGGCCGCGTCGGAGCGGATCGTCCACGCCATCTCCCCGGGCGCGCCGAACCGGCCGGGCGCGCCGGGCGGCGTGACGATGGCGGGAAAGGCGAGACGTTCGGATCGTGCCCGCGCCACCATCGTGTTGAAGAGTGCTGGCGAAAAGGCGCCGTCATTCCCGCCCATGTGCCCGGCGCCGGAATGGCCGCCATGATGAGGCGCATGGGGTTCTGCTGCGGCAATCGGCTGCCGTTCCTCGGCCGCCCCCTCTTCGGTCACCCAGGGCGAAGCACCTTTCACCCAACCCAACTCGGCACGCAGCCGGTTGAAGCCGCTGCCCCAGACGTCCGTCCACGGCAGGCCGGTCAGCAGCAGCACCAGCGCGAGCCCGGAAATCCAGAAGCCCGTGACGGCATGCAGGTCGCGCCAGAGCAGGCGCCGCCCGCCCGTCAGCCGCGGCCACAGCACGCCGGCCATCCCCCGCCCGCGCGGCCACCAGAGATACAGGCCGGACGCGATCATCAGGATCGCCCAGCTCGCCGCCAGTTCCACCAGCCAGTTGCCGGCCTTGCCGATCATCAGTTGGCTGTGGACGGTCTTGACCAGCGCCATGATGCGCGCCTCTGGCCTCAGGCTCCCCACGACCGCCCCGTCGGCAGCGACGAACGTCTCCCGCACGCCTCCGCCATCCGGCAGATCGACACGCACCATTGCCGCGTCACCGGCGCGCTCGGGCAAGCGGTAGTCCAGCAGGCGCGCACCCGGAAAGGCGGCCAGCGCAGCGTCCACCTGCCACGATGGCGCAACCTGCGTCGCGACCGGCGATCCCCGGAAGCCCCGCTCCTCCCAGCGCTCGATCTGCGGCTTGAACAGATAGAGCGCGCCCGAGAGCGACAAGGTGATGATGAACGGCAGCACGAACAGCCCGGCGTAGAAATGCCATCGCCAGATCGTGCGATAGCTGTTCGGGCGGGGCTGTCCGGTTGCCATGTCGGTTGTCCTCAGGAGCGCTTGATGAAGGTCAGGTTGCGGCTGCGCATGGTCACCAGCGGAACCGGAGGCCGCCATAGACCGCCCGGCCCGTGCCCGGATTGAAGATCTCCGACGTCGGGCTGGCTGTGCCGGCAATGGCCACCGTGGAGATGTATCGCTTGTCGGTGAGGTTGCGTCCCTCGACATAGAGCGACCAGCGCTCGCCAAGATCCAACCCGGCCTTGAGGTTCAGCAACGCGTAGGGATCGACCGTCAGCGTGTTGGCATTGTCGGCGAAATAATGGCCCGGCGCCCATTCGACATTCGGGCCAGCGTAGAAGCCGCCCGGATGCTTGTAGAGCATCTCGGCACGCAGATAATGTTTCGGCACGCCGGGGATGCGATTGTCGGCGTAGATAGCGTCATCGTCGAAGAAGAAGTCGCTGAAAGTGTAAGCCGCGGTCAGCGCGAGGCTATCACCGGAGGCCGAGAGCGGAATGGTCGCGTCGAGCCCCGCCTCGATCCCCTGATGGACGGTGCGATCGGCATTGGTCGTCGTGCATGGCGCCCAGGGAAAGAGCGTGAGGCATTGAAGCTCGTCGCGGATATCCGAGCGATACAGCGAGACATCCCAGCCGATGATGCCGCTGCGCCCGCGTGTGCCGATCTCATAAGTGGTCGCGCGCTGCGCCTTCATGCTCGTCGTCGGCGAGGAGAAAATGCCCGCATCGTAGCTCGGCACTTCGGCACTGCGCGAGATGTTGGCGAAGAGCTGGACGTCCGGCTGCACGTCCCACAGTACACCGAACTTCGGGCTCCACAGGTCGAAGCTTTGGCGGCCCGAGCCGGCGCCGATCCGGTCCCGCCGATCGCGGGTGGCGTGCAGATACTGGACGCCCGCGATCAGCGCGAGGTTGGGCTGAACGTAGAGCGAATCCTCGGCATAGATGGAGACATTCCGCGATTTGTCGACCATGGATTGGGTGAGGTCGCCCTTCACCGCGCCGGGTAGATTGACGAACTGCTCGGTATCCATCGTGCCGTTGTGGAGATTGGCGCCGAGGATCAGCCGGTTGCGCAGGCGGCCGAGATTGCGATCGTCCACGGCGCGCAGGAACCCGCCATAATCATCCACGGTGTAGTCGAGATACTGGTAGATGGGGTGATCGACATGGCGCCAGTTGTAGAAGGCGCCGAACTCCAGCACTGTCTGGTCGAGCCGGACCGTCGTCTTGTTCGAGATGCGGATGGAATCGACATTGCGCTGCTGGTCCTGATCGACCCAGCCCGGGTTCGCGGCCCGTGGATTGTCCAGCGCCTGCGCTTTCGAGACCTCGCCCGGAATGCGCTGATTGGTGGAGGCGCCGGTCAGATAGAAGCGCGTCTCGACATTGGGCGAGATTCGGTAGCCGACATTCATGTTGCCGCGAATGGCATTGCCGTCGCTATGGTCGCGATAGCCGCCGATCCGCTGCGCCGAGACGGTCGCGAAATAGTCGAGCGCGCCTGAAACACCGCCTGTGCTGGCCTGCCCCTTCACATAGCCAAAGCTGCCAACGTCGATGCGCGCATCGAGCGGCGCGGCATCGCGTCCGGTCGGCGTAACGAGATTGATCGCGCCGCCGAGCGCATTGGCGCCGTAGCGCAGGGCATTGCCACCCTTGAATATCTCGACATAGCGATAGGCGCTGGGATCGACCTCGAAGAAGTCGACGAGGCCATCCGCCGTGTTCATCGGCACACCGTCGAGCAGCAGGGAAATGCCGCGCGCGCCGTAAGCCCGCGACAGCCCCGATCCGCGCACCGAGACGCGCGCATCGTCGCCCATGCGCGGCTGCGTGATGACGCCCGGCACATAGCCCAAAATGTCCTTGATATGCTGGACCGGCGTATTCTTGAACGCCGTATCCGGGACCACCTCCACCCCACCGGGCGTTCTCTCGATCTCGGTGCGGGCCTGATCGGTATTGAGTGTGCCGATGACGAGGATGTCATCCGGTGCAGAGCTTCTCGTTCCGGTCCCGGTCGGGGCTCCGGTCTGGGCCTGCGCCGGCACGGTCGCGGCAAGAGCTGCGCCAAGCGCGATGATGGACGTCTTCATGGTCTGTGTTCCTGTCTGGATATGGTCTGGTCAGGCGCCGGCGCCGGAATGGCGGGCGTCATGCGGGCAGGTCGCCGCGTCCTGGGCGGCGACCGGCGGGATATGTTCGATGAGGTCGAGCCCCAGTGCCGCGTCCGCGCCGCGCGCGACGAAGCACAGCGCGACCAGCAGCCAGGTGCGGCGGCGGAAGCGGCGCAGTTGCCGCGCGCGCCTCTCGGGAAGAGCGAGCCAGCGCATTCTCAACGCCCCCGCGCGGCGGCGAGGGCGCGCGCCACCAGCGGCGCCACCTCTCGCTTCTCGTCGAGGCTCAGGCAGCGCCCGAACTCGATCACGCCCTCCCGGCACCGCAAGAGCAGGCGCAATTCGGCCGCGCTTCGCCCTTCCGTGGCGAGCCGCACCCAGCAGGCGGGATAGTCCGCGCTCCGCCCGGCGCTGTCGCGGTGCCGCACGCGGCCCGTCACCGAGCTCGAGCGTCTCGCTGGCGGGCCGGGACCGTGCATGCCGCTCCAGCGCGAAGGTCAGCGCCGCGATGGTGATCATCGAGAAGACCGGCACCGGCCATTGCCCCTCCATCGCGGGACCAAGGGTAGTCAGCATGAACAGCAGGGCGATCATCCCGACGCACGCCCGCGCCGCGCGGGTCAGGTGCGAGCGGTTCTCCCGCATGTGCAGGATGAGGGGATGGTCGGTCGTGTCGTCTCGACGTGAACCGGGCGGCAGCTCGTGGCGGGGCGCGCCCCAGGGCCGTTCGGGTGAACGGCGCAGTAACTGATACATAGGAAAATGCTCCGGCAGGGCCGGTGCATGCGCGCGATCAGGCGCTCAGACCGGCCGGTCCGACAAAATGCGGTTTTGTCAGGCGAACGCCGGTGGCCCGCGCAGCGGCGGACGGAGATGGAAGATGCGCTGGGGATGCGGCAGCCGCACCGGCGCGAAGCCGAGCGCGATGATGAAGGCGAGCGCGATGGCGAGCAGCGCCGGCCCCGCCCCGGCCAGCGAAGCCATGGAGAGGGAGGAGAAAGCGCAGTCGCTTTTCCCCTGCTTGCTGCCGTGATCGCCGGGTTCGCCGTTCATCGGGATGACGATTTGCCTGGTGATCGGCTCGCCGAGCCCGTCATGGCAGATCTGGACGGTCAGCACCTTGCTGCTCTGCCCGATCATATAGCCGCCCGGCACCAGCGCCTTCATGCACAGCGCGGCGAGCACCAGCAGCAGGGCGATTGCGCGATGACGCAGGAAAAGGGCACGAAGCGGCAGCATCCGGGCCGGTCCTTAGCCGAGCGGAAATTCAAAGTCATCCCTCGCGCGCCAGCTTTTCGCGGGATCACGCTGCCCCCGCCGCTACGGCATCCTCGGGCCGTCCTCGCTGCCGAAGCTTGCCCAATGGGCATCGGGCGGCGGCGGTGGCAGGGGGTCGTGGATGGCCTTCCCCCCTTCCCCGTCATTGCCGCTGCGCCGCCGGTGGAGATGCGCCTTGGCGATCATGTTCGCCGAGACGGGCGCGGTGATGAAGAGGAAGAGCGTGATGAGCAGTTCGTGCGCCGACCAGCTGCCCGCCTTGAGCGGAAAGTAGATCATGGAGGAGATGAGGCAGCTTCCCACGCCCAGCGTCGTCGCCTTGGTCGGCCCGTGCAGGCGGCTCATGAGCGTCGGCAGCCGCGTGAGGCCCCAGCTGCCGATGAGCGCGAAGGCGCCCCCCAGCAGGATGAGGAAGGCGATGAACGCCTCGGCGATCACGTGCAGGCTCATTCCACGATGTCTCCCCGCAGCAGGAACTTGCAATAGGCGACAGTCCCCACGAAGCCGACCATTGCCAGCAGGAGCGCCGCCTCGAAATAGGTCGTGCTGGTCTCGTAGATGCCGAACAGGATGATGAGCGCGATCGCGTTGATCACCATCGTGTCGAGCGCGAGGATGCGGTCGCTGCTGTTCGGCCCCTTGAGCAGCCGGTAGAGGTTGAGCAGCATGGCCAGCCCCACGCAGCCCAGAGCGATGATGAGCGCGATGCCGATCATGGGAAGATCCCCTTCAGCCGGGCTTCGTAGCGGGACTTGATCCGCGCCACTTCGGCCGCCTCGTCCTGCACGTCCAGCGCATGGACCAGGAGATGGCGCCCGTCGGTCGAGACGTCCGCCGAGACCGTCCCCGGCGTCAGGCTGATCGTCCCGGCCAGCGTCGTGATCGCCTCGGCGGAGGTGAGGTCCAGCGGCACGAACAGCCAATGCGAGCGCAGATCGCGGTTGCGCCGGAACAGGATCAGCGCGGCGACCTGGAAATTCGCCACCACGATGTCCCACAGCACGATGCCGAGATAGGCTATCATCGGCCAGCCGAAGCGCAGCAGCGGCCGGTCCGGCCAGAACGGCCCGGTGAAGATCGGCACGAGCGTGGCGAAGACGAGCCCGAGCAGCAGGCCGCCCGGCGTGAGGCTGTTGAGCATCAGCATCCAGACGATCACCAGCAGGACGAAGAGGCCGGGATGCGGAAAAAGCCGTCGCAGCATGTTATCGCTCCCCCACTGCCGGCCCGAGCACCGCCTCGATATAGGCGGCCGGCGCGAAGATCTGGCTGGCGGTCTCCTGCGCAAAACGGCTCGCCACGCCGGCCCCCACGGTCAGGCCGCCAAGGAGGAGAAGCAGGAAAAGCACCGGCAGCAGCTCCGTGAAACCCGGCGGCGAGGGCGCCGCGGTGCGGAAGGAAGGTTGCGGCGTTGCCGAGGCGCTTTTCCAGAAAATCGCGCTTCCCGCCCGGGCCATGCCGAGCATGCCGAGCAGCGTCGTGCCAAGGATGGTCGCCCAGATCCAGGGACCCCACGGGTCGGTCAGGGTCGCCTGCAGGATCAGCAGCTTGCCGATGAAGCCGGAGAGCGGCGGCATCCCCACCAGCGCCATGGCCGCCAGCAGGTAAAGCAGGGAAAGGCGTTCCAGCCCGGCGAAGCGCACGCCCGGCACCACAGCGTCGCCATAGCTCCCGCGCCGGCGCGCGATGATATCGACGAGGATGAACAGCAGGGCCGCCGTCAGCGTCGTATGCGGGAGATAATAGAGGCCCGCTGCCATCGCGCCGGGGTCGAAGCGCGAGACGGAGATCAACAGCGTGCCGGTCGATCCGATGAGGGCGAAGGCGGCGAGATCGCGCAGGCCCCGCGCGGCGAGCAGCCCCAGGAACCCGATGATGGTCGTGGCCAGCGCGCTCGGCAGCATCCACGGCATCGGCGCCCAGGCCGCCGCGCCCGCCTGCGCGCCGAAGATCAGCGGCACGGTGCGGATGATCGCGTAGATGCCGACTTTGGTCATGATGGCGAAGAAGGCCGCCACGGCCGGCGATGTGGCGGCATAAGTGCGCGGCAGCCAGAGGTGCAGCGGCAGCAGCGCCGCCTTGAGCGCAAAGACGCACAGCAGGATCAGCGCCCCCGCTCGGACGAGCCCGCCGTCGCTTGCTGGCAGGGCGGGAATGCGCACTGCCATGTCCGCCATGTTGAGCGTGCCCGTCACGCCATAGAGGATCCCGAGCGCGATGAGGAACAGGGTCGAGCCGACGAGGTTGATGACGACATACTGGACGCCCGCTTTCAGGCGCTCGGGTCCCTGGCCGTGGAGCATCAGGCCATAGGAGGCGATCAGCAGCACTTCGAAGAAGACGAACAGGTTGAAGAGGTCGCCGGTCAGGAAAGCGCCGTTCAGCCCGAGAAGCTGGAACTGGAAGAGCGGGTGGAAGTGCCAGCCCTTCCGGTCGAGCCCCGAGATGACGGCATGGGCCAGCACCGGCAGCGCCAGCAGCGCGGTCAACAGCAGCATGAGCGCGGCGAGCCGGTCCAGCACCAGCACGATGCCGAACGGGGCGGGCCAGTTCCCGAGCGCATAAGCGTTGACCGCGCCCGTGCTGGCGGTGAGCAGCATGTGGAGCGCGAGGGCGATCAGCAGCAGCACGCTGCCCAGCGACAGGGCCGCGCCGATCCAGCGCCGGCGCCGCATGAAGAGCAGCGAGGCGGCGGCCGCGATGGCCGGCAGGAGAAGAGGCGCGACGATCAGCTGATCCATCACGGCTCCCCACGCTCGTCCGGGTCGGGCTTGCCGTCCACCTGGTCCGTCCCGCTTTCGAGATAGGAGCGCAGTGAAAGCACCACCACCAGCGCCGTCATGCCGAACGCGATGACGATCGCGGTGAGCACCAGCGCCTGCGGCAGCGGGTCCGTATAATCCGTGAGCCCTTTCTCGTAGATCGGCGGGCGATCCACTGTCAGCCGGCCCATGGAGAACAGGAACAGGTTGATGGCATAAGAGAGCATGGCGAGACCGAGCACGAGCTGGAAGGTCCGCGCGCGCAGGCACAGATAAATGCCCGCCGCCGTGAGCACCGCGATGGCGCTGGCGATCAGGAATTCCATGCTCATGACAGCTCCTTCCTGATCCGGGCCGGGTCGATGTCCATCGGGCCGCTGTCCGGGAACACTTCCTTCTGCGCGCGCTGGGCGATGTTGCTGAGCTCGGCGAGCGCGAGCATCACCGCGCCGATCACGGTCATGGCCACGCCGATGTCGAACAGCATGGCCGTCGCCAGCTCGAACGTGCCGACGACCGGCAAGGTGAAATAGCCGAATGCGCTGGTGAAGACGGGCAGGCCGAACGCCAGCGATCCCAGGCCCGTCAGCGCCGCGATAATGACGCCGAGGCCGATCATCAGATGCTCGTCCACTTGCCGGCGCTGCTCGGCCCATTCGAAGCCGGACGCCATATATTGCATCAGCATCGCGATGGAGATGACAAGCCCGGCGATGAAGCCACCGCCCGGCATGTTGTGCCCGCGCAGGAAGATGTAGAGGCCGACCAGCACGGCCAGCGGGAACAGCAGGCGCGTCGCCACGACGAACATCATCGGGTGGCGCTCGGGGGAGCGGACGATGTCCGGGATCCAGGCGAGCAGCCGCCGTCCCGAGGCGCCCATGATCGCGGTCTGGAGCAGCGCGAAGATAGTGAGCGCGGCGATGCCGAGCACGATGATCTCGCCGAAGGTGTCGAAGGCGCGGAAATCCACCAGCGTCACGTTGACGACATTGGTGCCGCCACCGCCCGAATAGCTGTTCGCCCAATGATATTGCGAGATCGGGTCATTGGGTTGCCGGGTCATGACCGCATAGGCCGCCACGCCCGCCGCAAGCCCCCCTGCCCCGCCCAGCACGGCATCGCGCACGCGCAGCGCGTTGCCGGACAGGCGTGGCGGCGTCTTCGGCAGGAGATTGAGCGCCAGCAGCAGCAGCAGGATCGTCACCACTTCCACGGAGATCTGCGTGAGCGCGAGGTCGGGCGCCGAGAGGTAGATGAATGCGAGCGAGACGATCAGGCCGATGACGCTGATGAAGATCAGCGTCAGGTAGCGTTGCCGCTGGGCGCGCACCACGGCCAGCGTCGCGCCGATCAGCAGCAGCCAGGCCACCACGGCGAGCGGCGGCGCGGGCAGCGTGGGGCCTGTCCCTGCCGGCAGCCCGCCCGTCATCACGCCTTCGACACCCAGGAGAATGGCGACGAGGAACAGGAACGCCATCTGCCGCTGGAGCGACTGGTTGTGAATGAACAGCGTCATTGTCCGGCTGGCGTGGACGACCATCTCCACCCCGCGCTCGAACAGCGGCTTGGCATATGGCAGCGGCAGCCGCTCCCAGATCGAGAGCAGGCCGGCGTGCCGCGCCAGCAGGATGGCGCCGCCGCCGATCGCCAGCAGGCTCATGTACAGGGCCGGCGTGAAGCCATGCCAGAGCTTGGGCGCGAAGCTGACGGCAGCATCGCCCGTGACCGCCTGTGCGACGGGGAGGATCAGCGGCGCGGCGATGGTGACTGGCCACAGGCCGATGGCGACCACCAGCAGCACGAGCAGGCCGGATGGTCCCCACAGGCCGAAGGGCGGATCGTGCGGCTTGCCGGGATAGCTCGCCCGGCGTGGCCCGAGATAGACCTGCACGATGTAGCGCAGCGAATAGGCCACCGAGAGCAGCGCGCCGAGCGTCGCCAGCGCCGGGATCAGCCATGACGATCCAAGCCACTGGAAATGCGTCGCCTCCTCCAGCATCATTTCCTTGGAAAGGAAGCCGTTGAGGGGCGGAATGCCGGCCATGGAGGCCGCCGCGACGATGCCCAGCGTCGCCGTGATGGGCATGAGCGTGGCCAGTCCGCCCAGCGCACGGATGTCGCGGGTACCTGCCTCATGGTCGACGATGCCGGCATTCATGAACAGCGCCGCCTTGAAGGTCGCGTGATTGAGGATGTGGAACAGGCCGACGATCGCGGCGGCCGGCGTGCCGAAGCCGAAGAGCATCGTCAGCATGCCGAGCTGGCTGATCGTCGAATAAGCGAGGATCGATTTGAGATCGTGCCGGAACAGCGCCACGCTCGCGCCGATCAGCATGGTGACGAGGCCGGTGGTGGCGACCAGATAGAACCACAGTTCCGTCCCGGCCAGCACCGGCCAGAGGCGCGCCAGCAGGAATATGCCTGCCTTCACCATCGTCGCCGAGTGCAGATAGGCGCTCACCGGCGTCGGCGCGGCCATGGCGTGGGGCAGCCAGAAGTGGAACGGGAACTGGGCCGACTTGGCGAAGCAGCCGATCAGGATCAGCACGAGCGCCACGGGATAGAGGCTCGAATGGCGGATGGCGTCGCCACTCGCGAGGATGCTGGACAGCTCGTAGCTGCCGGCCGCCTGCCCGAGCAGCAGCAGGCCCGCCATCAGCGCAAGGCCGCCGCCGCCCGTCACCAGCAGCGCCATGCGGGCGCCCTGCCGCGCTTCCGGCTCGTCGCGCCAGAAGCCGATCAGCAGGAAGGAGGACAGGCTGGTGAGTTCCCAGAAGACGAGCAGCAGCAGCAGGTTGTCCGAGATCACGATGCCCAGCATCGCGCCCTGGAACAGCAGCAGATAGGAAAGGAAGCGCCCCATGGAGTCGGCCGCGGAGAGATAGAAGCGCGCATAGATGATGATGAGCAGGCCGATGCCCAGGATCAGCCCGGCGAACATGAGGCCGAGCGGATCGAGGAACAGGCTGAACGCGAGGCCGAGGCCGGGGACCCAGTCGAGATGCGCTGCCGGCACCCCGCCCTGCAGCACGGACGGCGCCAGACTGACCAGAATGAGCAGCGCCGCGCCAGTCATGGCACCTGCAGCGCTCGCCTGGACCGTGCGTCCGGCTCTTCCGAGCGACGCAAGGAGCAAGGTGCCCAGAAAGGGCAAGGCGATCAGTAGCAGCAGTAGCAATCCTGTCCTCCGCTCCGCCTCAGTGTCAGCATGGTTCGCGATGTGCAATCAAATCCGGCGCTTAGGGCTGTATTCCGGCTCCCCCTTTCCTCCCGCGCGATTTCCCCGGCCTGACCTCGATCAAGGCACAGGCGCTCCTGCCCTCCTAGTCATGACCCCGTCCCTGCCGCAGCCCCCTTTTGGTTGTCCATGTCTGTCCGGCAGCGAATCAACCCGTCGCATTCGAAGGGAGAGAAAAATGGCGCATCAACCCACCGATCCGGCCGTCATATGGTTTCAGGACCTGTCCATTGGCGACGTTCCGTCCGTTGGCGGGAAGAACGCTTCCCTGGGCGAACTGGTGCGTCAGCTTGGAACCGCCGGCGTCCGCGTTCCCGCCGGTTTCGCCACGACGGCGCAGGCTTATCGGGATTTCGTCGCAGCGGGCGGCATCCGACCGGCGATGGAAGCGCATATCGCTCGCTTTCGTGCCGGGGAGGAAAGCCTGCAGGACGCGGGCCACGCGATCCGCACGCTCATCCTCGCCTGCCACCTCCCGGACGATCTCGTCAGCCAGATCCGCACCGCCTATGCGCGCCTGTCCGAGATCACGCAGACGCGCGACCCCGCCGTCGCGGTGCGCAGCAGTGCGACGGCCGAGGACCTGCCCGATGCGAGCTTTGCCGGGCAGCACGAGAGCTTCCTCAACATCCGGGGCGAAAAGGCGCTGCTGGATGCTTGCCTGCGCTGCTTCGCCTCGCTCTTCACGGATCGCGCGATCAGCTATCGCGAGGCGAAGGGCTTCGATCATTTCTCGGTGGCGCTCTCGGTGGGCATCCAGCAGATGGTTCGCTCGGATCTCGCCGGCTCGGGCGTCATCTTCACGATCGACCCCGAATCCGGCTTTCCCGGCGTCGCGACGATCAGCGCTGCCTGGGGACTGGGAGAGACCGTCGTCCAGGGAGCGGTCAATCCGGATCGCTATGTCGTCTTCAAGGCCTTGCTGGAGAAGCCCGGCGCCGCCCCGATCATCGAGAAGAGCCGGGGCGAGAAAGCCATCACCATGGTCTATGCGCAGGATGCCGCGCACCAGACCCGCGTGATCCCGACCGATCCGGACAAGCGGCTGGCCTTCGTGCTGGCCGACGCGGAGATCCTCGAGCTCGGCCGCTGGGCGGTCGCCGTCGAAGCCCATTACGGCCGGCCCATGGACCTCGAATGGGCGAAGGACGGCAGCAACGGCCTTCTCTATCTGGTCCAGGCACGCCCCGAGACAGTCCACGGGACCGGGCAGCAGAAGACGTTCCGCCGCTATGAGCTGAAGACGCAAGTAAGCCCCCTGCTCTCCGGCGTGGCCGTCGGCAGCGCGATCGCCAGCGGACAAATCTGCCTCATCCAGGATGCCTCGGACATCGCCCGCTTCACGGATGGCGCGATCCTCGTCACCGGCAATACCGATCCGGACTGGGTGCCGGTGATGAAACGCGCCGCCGGCATCATCACTGATCGGGGCGGCAGCACCAGTCATGCCGCCATCGTCAGCCGGGAACTGGGCGTGCCCGCCATCGTGGGCACCGGCTCGGGCACCTCGATCCTCCGCGATGGCCAGCAGGTCACCCTGTCCTGCGCGTCGGGCGACAAGGGCCTGGTCTATGATGGCCTCCTCGATTTCATCGTCGAGGATATCGATCTGACGGCCATTCCGAAGACGGACACGGCCGTCATGCTGAACATCGCCGAGCCGTCCGCCGCGTTTCAGTGGTGGCCCTTGCCGGCACAGGGCGTCGGCCTCGCCCGGATGGAATTCATCATCAACAATCTCATCAAGGCCCATCCCATGGCGTTGCTGCATCCAGAGCGGATCTCCGATGCCCACCGGCGCCAGATCGATGCGCTCGCAAAGGGCTTCGCCAGCCCGCCCGACTTCTTCGTCGAGACGCTCGCACGCGGCATCGCGCGGCTGGCCGCGCCCTTCTTCCCGCATCCCGCCATTGTCCGCCTCAGCGATTTCAAGACCAACGAATATGCCCATCTCATCGGCGGCAGCGCCTTCGAGCCGAGCGAGGAAAACCCGATGCTCGGCTTTCGTGGCGCGTCCCGTTATTATGACGATCGCTATCGGGAAGGCTTCGCCCTCGAATGCAGGGCCCTCAAAATGGCGCGGGAAGCCATGGGCTTCTCGAACATCATCGTCATGGTCCCCTTCTGCCGCACGCTGGCGGAGGCCGATCGCGTGCTGGCGGTGATGGCAGAGAATGGCCTGCAGCGCGGCGTGGATGGGCTGCAGGTCTACATGATGTGCGAGATTCCCTCGAACGTCATCCTCGCGCGCGAATTCGCCAGGCGCTTCGATGGCTTTTCCATCGGCTCGAACGACCTGACCCAGCTCATCCTGGGCGTCGATCGGGACTCCGATCTGCTGGCCACGATGTTCGACGAGCGGGACCCGGCCGTGAAGCTCTCCATCGCCCAAGCCATTCGCGCGGCTCATGAGGCCGGCATCAAGATCGGGATATGCGGGCAGGCGCCCAGCAACCATGCGGATTTCGCCGCCTTCCTGGTCGGCGAGGGCATCGACTCGATCTCGCTCAATCCGGACAGTTTCGTGCGGACCAGCGCCGTCATCGCGCAAGCGGAGAAATCGGCCGCTGGGGGCTGACCGGGCGCGCCTGCACCGGTCTCGGGCACCGGGCAGGCAAGCCTCAGCTGCCTTTCTCCCACCTCGCCCGATAGACGCTGGGCGCTTCGCCCGTGTGGCGGGAGAAGAAGCGGGAGAAATAGCCGGGGTCTTCGAACCCGATCGCATAAGCGACTTCGGCGACGCTCAGTTGCGAATAGAACAGCAGGCGTCGCGCTTCCAGCAAGGCGCGCTGGTCGATCATCGCGGCGGGCGACAGGCCGGCGACACTCAGGCATGCGCGCCGCAATGTCGTCTCGCTGACGCCGAGCGCACGGGCATGAACGCTGACGGGCTCCCGCAGCCGGAACCGCTGCTCGATGCGGGCGCGCCAACGCGGCATGAGATCGGCGGCATAGGCCTGCCCTGCCGATGGCTCCGGCAGAACCGCCGACCGGCGAAGCGCAAGCACCAGCAAGGCGAGGAGCGATGCCTCCACGCCCACGCGAAAGCCTTTTGCCGCTTCGTCCAGCTCGCGCCGGATCGCGATCATCCACTGCTCGGCAGCCTGTCCGTCCCCGGCGTCCAGCGGCACGGCGGTCGCTTCCCTGAACAGGGAGGCGATGTCCGGATCTCTGGAGAGGAGCTGGCGCAGATAGGAATCCGCGGTCGTCAAAACCCATCCGCTCGATTCGCGATGCCAGGAAAAGCCGTGGATAACCCCTGCTGGAATCAGCAGCAGGGCCGGCGCCTCGAAATCGGTGCACTGGCCCTCGGCATGGATGGTTCCGCCGCCCCGCGCGATGAGGATGGCATGATCGAGATGGCCATGGACATGTGGCTTGATCGTCCATTCCTCGGGCCGCGACCGTTCGTCCAGCGTTTCGACATGGACGAAGCCTTCGGTGATCCCCCGCTGCTCTTCGCCGTAGAGAGAGTAAGCAGGAACGACATTGGTGGAAGACACTGGAGACATCTGGTGACGCCCGGCCGGAGACTGAATCGTCCAGATGTCTGGTTGATCCGGCCATGGGAGGCAAGGCCGATTCGCGGCATGAAGGTGGCAGGTACGAATTTCACGCCAGGCAGGAGAGGTCATGAAGACCAAGGTACAGGTCGCGATCATCGGAGCCGGGCCCGCGGGCCTGCTCCTGGGGCATCTTCTGCGGGCGGAAGGGATCGAGGCGCTCGTCATAGAGCGCGCATCGCCCGATTATGTGCTGGGCCGCATCCGCGCGGGCGTGCTGGAACGCACGACGACCGACCTGCTTGACCGGCTTGGCCTCAGCGATCGGATGAACGCGGAAGGATTGCCCCATGATGGCTTCAACCTCGCCGATGGGGAACGGCTGATCCGCATCGATATCGCGGCGCTCACCGGCAAGCAGGTCATGGTCTACGGCCAGACCGAGCTGACCCGCGACCTGATGGATGCCGCGCCGGGACGAGGGCTGGAGATCGTCTACGAAGCCGCCGACGTGGCCCTGCACGACATCGAGAGCGATCGTCCCTCCGTCACATTTCAGAAGGATGGCAGCGTCCATCGGATCGAGGCGGATTTCATCTGCGGATGCGACGGCTTCCATGGCCCGTCCCGTCAGGCGATCCCCGCTTCAGCCGGACAGGCCTTCGAGAAGGTCTATCCCTTCGGGTGGCTCGGCATCCTCGCCGATGTGCCTCCCTGCAATCATGAGCTGATCTACGCCAATCACGAGAATGGATTTGCCCTGGCGTCCATGCGCTCGAAGACGCGCAGCCGCTACTATATCCAGGTTCCCCTCACCGATCAGGTGGAGGACTGGCCCGATGACCGGCTGTGGGACGAGCTTGCCGTCCGGCTCGGGCCCGACGCCGCGGCTTCGATGACGCGCGGCCCCGCCATCGAGAAATCGATCGCGCCGCTTCGCTCCTTCGTGTTCGAGCCGATGCGCCACGGCCGCCTGATGCTCGCTGGCGATGCCGCACATATCGTCCCGCCCACCGGTGCCAAGGGCCTCAACCTCGCAGCGTCGGACGTCGCTTATCTTTCCGAGGCGCTGATCCGCTACTTCCAGCAGAGCGACAGCGACGGGATCGCCGCTTACGGACCAAGAGCCCTGGCGCGCGTGTGGAAAGCGGAGCGTTTCTCCTGGCAGCTGACCACGCTCATGCATCGCTTCCCGGACACGGATCCCTTCGCGCGCCGGATGCAGATGGCCGAACTCGACTATATCGCTTCCTCGACGGCCGCCCAGACCACCATCGCGGAAAACTATGTAGGCCTGCCGCTTTAGGCGCGTGGCCACATTGGATGGCTCTGCGGGATGGCGGTTAGCCGGGATTTCGGTCCGAAAATAGCCCGCCGGGGACACGACGACAAAGCTGCTGTTGCTCTCTCCCCTTGAGGGGGAGAGAAACGGAGGCTTGTCAGCGTGCTGACTAGCCGAAGTTGAGAGGGGGCGAGCAGCCGGCGTGCGACCTCCCCTCTCCTAACCCTCTCCCCTGAAGGGGAGAGGGTTACGGCCGCTCGCCCAACATCGCTATCATTGAAGCTCTCTCTCGGAAGCTCCGACAGCCGCCGCTGGTTCAGCTCAGACTTTGTCCCCGCGCCTGCGACGGCGTCGAAAAATCCCCTCCGCTCCTCCGGGAGCCGCTGATGCGCTTGGGTTTGCAGCACGCAGCCAGAAGCCGGGCAAGGGGTTCTCCCCTGCCCGGCTTCCGTGCGCCGCTGCCCTGCAACCTCAGGCGAAGTGCACCCGGTATCCACGCTGACGGCGCAGGACCGAGCCGACCAGCGCCAGCCCGCCGATCATCATGCCCCAGGTCGCGGGCTCCGGCACGGCCGGCGGCGGCGGCAGAACCTCGTTGGTGATGCCGGCATAAATGACCTGCGCCTGCGAGTAATTGTAGAACCCGAACCGTCCATCGCTGAACGTGCCATCCAGATCGAACTGGAGGACATCGTCCACCCAGACCTTGATGTTGCTCGCGGTGAATGCGATGTCGAAATTATATGTGACGTTATCGCCCCAGCCGGTGCTGCCCAGCGTCGCCCCGCGGGCCAGTTCCGTCACGCCCAGGGCCGGGTCATGCGACCAGGCGCCGGCATTGTCGGCCAGCCCGCCGGTCACATGCGATATCGCAAGGCCGGCCGGAGCAAAGCCATAGAAGTTCTGGTTGAGCTGCTTCCAGTCGATCAGCAGGAAATCGGTCGAATCGGCCGCCAGATCTCCGGGGTTGAAGCCGATCACGAAGCCCACGAAGTCGTCGTCGCTGGTCGTGTTCACCCGGATGGTTCCGGAGAGCTGGTTCCCGAACGCGTTGAAGTCGCTGTAGAAAACCGTCGGGGACCCGTTCACTGTCTGGCGGACCGTGTCGTTGCCGTTTTCGAGAACCCAGTTGTAGCTGTTGCCATATCCTTCCGCCGTCCAGGTGGAGAGGTCGACAGGCACCTCGGCCGCAAGGGCCGGCGGCGCCGCGATCATGGTCAGGGTCGGTATGGTCAGGGCCATCACGCCCGACCGGACCCGCTTCATCGTCCTGGTCATTCATTTTCTCCCACATCGTCGATCCGGGAGATGCGGAACGCGACCTCCCATCACGAACAGCGTGAAAATGGCTTCGATCGGGTCACGGCGTCGCACCGGCTTCGTCCCGGTTCAGGACATTTGCGTCCCCGGGGGGCAGCGTCTCCCGGGTGTCGTCCCCTCCTGCTTTCCCTTGGCTCTAGCTCCGTTCGGCACCCACGGCATCATTAGGGCTGGACAGGCCACGCCCGGCCATCGAAGATCGCGCGGTCAAGGACGGTGGGGGTCGAATGACATGGATCGGTCCGATGGGGGCTTTGCCCATCTTGTCGAACGGTGGCGGTCCGGGGACCGGGTTGCGCGGGACGAACTGATCGGCCGGATGCTTCCGGAACTGCGCCAGATCGCCGCGGCGCGGCTGCGCAATGAGCTGAACAGCTCCCTGTCCACGGACGATCTGATCAACGATGCCGTCGTCCGCTTCATGCGCCTGTCCGCGATCGACCTTGCCGACCGGGCGCATTTCATCGCGCTGGCTTCGCGCATCATGCGCAACGTGCTGACCGACCATGCGCGGGCGAAAGCGGCGGACAAGCGCCAGCATCACAAGATCGAGCTGAACACCCGCGTCGACGGCGGGCAGCGCATTGATCTCGAATCCCTCAATTTCGCGCTTATCAGGCTGGGCGCCATCGATCCGGCGCTGATGGAGCTTGTCGAGATGCGTTATTTCGGAGCGATGAGCATCGAGGATGTGGCGATCGCCACGGATCAGTCTCCCGCCACGGTGAAGCGGCGCTGGCGCACGGCGCGGGCCTGGCTTGCCGACGCCATGGCGGAAACGATCGACAATGGATGACGTCGCGCTGGAGCGCGAGGCACTGCGCCTGTTCGAGGCGCTGACCGACATTCCCGAGGCGGACCGCGAAGGCTGGATCGCCGCCCGGACCGCAGGCAACGAAGCACTGGCCGGGCGGCTGCGCTCCCTGCTCGCGGCCGAACGGCGCGCCAGCCTGAGCACGGGCGGCGCATGGCTGAGCGAGGACACGGCCGAGCTCCCGGCGCGCATCGGCGCCTATCGGATCACCGGCCTCATCGGGCGCGGCGGCATGGGCACGGTGTACCGGGGCGAGCGCGATTCCGGCGACTTCGATCATGTGGTCGCGGTCAAGGTCATCAAGCCCGGCCTTCTGAGCGATGCGCTGGCCGAGCGTTTCCGCCGCGAGCGGCAGACGCTGGCGCAGCTCTCCCATCCGCACATCGCCCAGCTGTTCGATGGCGGCGAGACCGATGAAGGCGCGCCTTACATCGTCATGGAGTTCGTGCCCGGCTTTTCGCTGCTGCGCTGGGTCGAGGAGACGGCGCCGTCCCGGGCGGAGCGATTGCGCATGTTCGGCGCGATCTGCCGTGCGGTCGGCTTTGCGCATCGCAGCCTCGTGGTGCACCGTGATCTCACGCCCTCCAACGTGCTGGTCACGCCCGACGGCTCGCCCAAGCTTATCGATTTCGGCATTGCCCGCGCGCCCGATCTCGCGCCGTCGACTGACGGTGCCAGGGCGCCCTCCATCGGCAGCCTCAGCCTTACGCCGGGCTATGCGGCCCCCGAGCGCATGACCAGTGCCGCCGTCTCGACCAGCACGGACATCTATTCGCTGGGCAAGCTGCTCGGCTGGCTGGTCGACGACAAGAGCAGCGAATTGCGGGCCATCATCGCCAAGGCCACGGCGGACGATCCCAACGACCGTTACGCGACGGCCGAATCGCTGGCCGAGGATGTCGAGGCCTGGGCGACGGGCTATCCGGTCTCCGCGGTCCGGCGCGGGCCGGGCTACATCTTCGCCAAGTTCGTCGGCCGCAATCGTCTGCCCATTGCCGCGGCGGCCCTGACGATCGCCCTGCTGCTGGCCGCGCTCGTCTATGCGCTCGTCGCGAACCACCGCGCCCAGATCGCGCGGGCCGATGCGGAAACCCGGTTCAATGACGTTCGCGCCCTCGCCAATTACATGCTCTTCGATCTCAACGGACAGCTGGCCCGCGTGCCGGGCAATACCGCCGCGCGAGCGGCATTGGCCGATCAGGCGCAGCGCTATCTCGCCTCCCTCGCCGCCACGCCCGGCGCTTCTGCGGACCTTCAGCTCGAGACGGCGCGCGGTCTCCTGCGCCTCGCCCAGATCCAGGGCGTGCCCAACGAGCCCAATCTCGGCGAGCGGGACAATGCCCTCGCCAATCTGCGCAGGGCCGACCAGCTGCTCACGTCCCGCCCCGGCGAGGATGCGCACGCGGCTATCTATCGCGGCCTTTCGGCCCTCTATCGCGGCCTCATAGAAGTGCATGGCAAGGCCGACCAGAAGGCCGCGCGCGCCTCGCTCGCCCAAGCCGAAGCCAGCCTCGCGAGCGTCGCCCCGGCAGGCCGCGACGATGAATGGGTGCGCGCCATGAGCGCGTTGCGGATCGCACAGCTCGAATTCCTGGATGTGGCGGGAGAGCGCGCCGGGCTGGCAAGCCTCATCGAGCGGGCACGGAAGGAGCGGCAGGGCTGGACGCCGGCCCAGCGCGACAGCTTCAGCGCCCGGGCCGACGAGGCCATGCTGCTCTATTATGAAGGCCTGAGCCTGGGCGACACGGATTATGAGAAGGCGCTGGCCGTGCATCTCGAGGCGGAGAAGCGCTATGATGCCCTGCTGGAGGAACGGCGCGACGATCCCCTGCTGCTTTATCGCGCGGCGTGGAACGGCCTCGATGGCTTCGCAGCGGGCTCGCGGGCGGGCATCGAGCATGTTTCGGACCGGCTCATCCGTCGCGCCGCGCAGGTCATCGACCGGCTCGCCCTCATCGACGACCGCGACGATGCGGTCCGCGCCCTGCAGATGAACATCAAGGAAGCGCTGTCCCAGAATCTGCGCGATGCGGGCGCATTCGAGGAGGCGATCGCGGCCGCGCAACAGGTGGTCGCGCTGCGCAAGGCTGCCGCCGAAAAGGCAGGCAAGGCCGGCACGACCAATGACCTCGGCAATCTCGGCTTCTCGCAGATGGTCCTCGGCGTCGTCGCGCGCGATGGCGGACAGCGCCCGCTAGCCTGCGCGGCCTGGCGCGATGCGCTCGCCAGCCTGCGCACGGCCGAGAAGGCGGAGAAGATCATCGGCTTCCACCAGGGCTTCATCCCCGGCATCGAGGCGCATGTGAAAGCCTGCGCGAACGGCGGCCCGATCGATTTCCCCATGCGCTGACTCGCGCGTCGAAGAACGGACCGTCGGTCCCGCCGGTGCTATCGCCTTGCTGCGGGAGTCATTTGCGCATAGCCTGCGGCCATCGTCCGGAAAACGCTCCGCACAGAGGGCAGGACCATATGAGGAGAGGCGTGGACATGATGCTCCAGGCAATCGACACCAGCAGTGTGGCCGCGCGCGATCGGCTGCCTTTCTGGACGGAACTGGCAGACAGGTTCATTGCGCCGCTCACCATCGAGGTGCCGGACGATCGCCCTTTCGAGGCCCGCATGTATCGCGCGTCGCTTCGGGACTGCGACATCATCTCGCCCTGCTCCTCGCCCGCCCGGATCTACAATCAGCCGGGGCTGGACGTGGGCGCCCTCAATCTTCAGCTTCAGCATGTCGGCAGCAGCGTCAATCACACGGGCGGGCGGACAAGCCGGCTGAACGAGGGCGATTTCCTGCTCTTCGATCCCTCCCGCTCCCTTGAGCTCACCTTTGCCGAGCCGACCCAGACCATCGTGCTGCGGCTGCCGGTCGCCTATGTCGAGGCGCGCCTGCCCCGTCTGCGCCAGATGGTCGGCATTCCCGTGCGCGGAGACAGTGGCGCGGGCGCGCTCTTCTCGCGCTTCCTTCGCTCGGCGTGGAGCCAGCTCGAAGCGGGCGAGAATGACTGGGGCGATGCGATCAGCGATGTCATCTGGCCATTGCTCGACCTTGCCTACAGCCCGGCCTGTCCCGATGTGCAGCAGGCCAACAGGCGGGATCTGCGCCGCCGCGCCGTGCTCGATCTCATCGAGGCCAATCTGTGCGACGCCGCGCTCGACACGCACCGAATCGCGGCCGGCGTCGGGGTGAGCGCCCGTTATGTCCAGCTCCTCTTCGCGGGCATGGCGACGACGCCGTCCGCCTATATCCAGCGGCGCAGGCTGGAGCGCGCGGCCTCGCGGCTCAGCAAGGCAAGCAGCGACGTGACCATCACCGAGATCGCCTTCGATGTCGGCTTCAATGATCTCAGCAGCTTCTGTCGATCCTTCCGCCGCCGGTTCGACATGAGCCCCAGCCGCTACCGCGCCATGCGCGGCAGGCCGCTCACGCCCGACCGGCTGACCGGCGCTTGAAGATATCCCGGTTATTCAGCCTTCGACGAGCTTCTTGAGGGCCCTCAAATCCCGGTTCACCAGCTTGATATCCCCCGCAAATCGCTCCTCGTCCATGTCCGGCTGACGAAAGAGCGTGATGATCACTTCGGCCCCCGCGCCGTTCTCGACCACGCGAAGCGGGACATGGATCTCCGGCCCCTCCCCGGTGTCGACGAAATGATCCATCACGCCGAACGCGTTATGGGGCGTGAAGCGGATATGGATCGGTCCCTCGGGGCCATCGGCCTGCCAGCGGCCGTCCTCCATCCGCAGGTCCGATTCGGCCAGCCCCAGCGCCCATTTCGGGAAAAACTCCGGCTGCCAGATGAGCTCGTAGAGCGCCCTGGCGTCCATGGCGATCGAGACGCTGAAACTTCGCGCGGGTAACATCATTCACTCCCTGATCGTTCACGCTCAGCCCCGCGAGGCGCCGGGCCGGGTCGTCTGTCTTGCAAGGTCGGCAATGCCCAGCCTCTCCGGGGCGGCTTCGAGGACTGCGTTCAGCCGGTCGTTCCGCGGCGACCGGCACCCGCGGTCATGCTCCAGGACGGTCGTCTTGCCATCGGCCGATGTCCAGGTAATTCGATAATGCTGCTGATCGCTGATGCGCGCATCGCATGTGGTGCTGGCCGTCGTGCCGTCCGCCGGACGGAAAGGCGCAAGGGCCTCGGCGAACGCGCGATAGGTGGCGGCATCCTTCGTCACTGCCTGTTTTCCGATCGTCATCGTATGCCGAATCCCCTCGAAAGCGACTGTGCCATTCGACGCGATGCGCGCATTGTAGACGGGGCAAAAGCCGAAGCACGGGCCCACTTCATAGGCAATGGACTCGGCAGGCCCTTCGCTCGCGGGCACCCCCGTCGCCGGCGCATCGATGGCCGCGCACCCCGCAAGGGAGAGAGCGAGACCGGCGAGAGCCATATGCGGGAGCAGGACAAGATGACGGAAATTCATGAAGATGCCCTTTGGTCCTGAGTGTCCGGATAACGTCCAGCGTCACCCGATGACATGACGGAACTGAACGCCGCCTGTCTTGAAGGAGGCCGCCACACCCCCGTTTTTCAGGCAAATTCGGTCTTTTCGGACGATGCCGTTGGCTTTTCCCCGAACGCCCGATATCAAAGCCCGGCTTGGCGCTGGTTACGATCCGGCGCGTTGCAAACGAACGCAAAGACGCAGCGGACAAGCGGAGAGGACATGACGGCGGTAGACTGTCATGAGCGGTGCCGCTAAGCGCGCCCGACCGAAAACAGAGAAAGGATGTGCCATGAACAATAACGATCTCGCCGATACCATTGCCGCCAAGCACGATCTCACCAAGACGGACGCCCGCGCCGTTGTCGACGCGGTGTTCGCTTCGATCGCCGACGCCGCTGCCAAGGGTGAGGAAATCTCGCTGAACGGCTTCGGCAAGTTCAAGGTCAAGGACACGCCCGCTCGCGAGGGCCGCAATCCCTCCACCGGCGCCACGATCCAGATCGCGGCTTCGAAGAAGCTGAGCTTCGCGCCTGCCAAGGCGGTGAAGGACAAGCTCAACGGCTGATGCCGTTGGCCGGCAAAATCCCCCCGCAGCGGATTTGCCCCTGAAGGTTCAGCGACCCGTCCCGTTCTGAGGACTGTCGTCGACCTCCGGTCATCGATGAGAGCCCGGTTTCCAGTCCCGACTGAGCCGGGCTCTTACGACTGAGCCGGGCTCTTATATGCGTGTCGCGCCCTGGCCCGGCCATCGTTGGTGATAAACGCACACGCCGCCGCCCTAGCCCCGCCCTACCCCCGTTCTGGCAGTTGCTTCAGGATCGCCTTGCAGCTTCCTCGCCGGCGCGAAGAGCCATCTGACCGCCGCCGCGCCCGAGGCCTGCCCAACCAATCCCCTATCCCGGCAGTAAAAGCCCAGTAGCGGGAAGCATTCTTACTCGCTATGGAGACTAGGTGCGTGCGGATATTCCGGGCGCTCATGACCCGGGGGGGCCAATAGACAGATCATCGACGACGCAGCCGGTCTTCATGCCGGGCGTGCTGGTCGCTGTGCACGGGATTAGCTGCCTTTTAACCATGCTGCACTATCGCGACTTCTGACGGACGGAAAATTCAGGGGGAATTTTGGACGAAGCGCACCATTGGGAGCGCAGCTTTCAGGATGCTGCGCTCGATCCATCGCTGTGGGCCAATACGCTCGCGGACCTCGCCGATCACACCGGCTCTGCCCGAGCCCAGCTGATCGGCCTCGGCGACAAAGCCATTTCCTTCAACTGGGTGACTCATGCCGATCCATGGATGCTGGAGGATTTCGAGCAGATCGACGGCGGCCATGCGGACATCAACTTCCGCATTGCCGCGGAGCGAATAAACGGCAATCGCAGAATTCTCTTCGAAGCCGATTATGATGAAGCCAAATCGGCGCTGCGCAGCGACATCTATCTCGAATTCTGCGAGAAGTATCAGATACCTTATGGCTGCCAGTCGGTGCTCCTTCAGGAAACCGGGCAGATGATCGGTTTCGCCCTGCTGCGGACCGAGCGGGACGGCAGGACCACCGAGGAATCGCGGCGCACATTCGCCCTGGCCGATCGTGCCGCGCGCACCGGTGTCCGCATGCAGATCGCGCTGGAAAAGCAGGGGTTGAGCCTCGTCGGCGGCATGCTTGGCGATATGTCCGTGAACTGCATCCTCCTCGACCGGACCGGCCGGGTCGGTGCGATGACCGAGGGAGCCGAGCGGCATATGGCGGACCGTGCCGGCGTGCTTCGCGCCATCGGTGGCCGGCTGTTCGGCGTCACGCAGCATGCCACGCGCGAGATTGATCGCGCGCTCGGCGATGTGATCGACAAAGGCGGCAGCACGCACCGCCGCCTTCTCCTGGCGCGGCCGGAGGACGATGACGGACATGGTGAAACGCGGCCGTTCCGGGTGGACTTCTTCCGGCTCCAGCAGCGCGAATGGTCCCTTGGCTTCGTTCCTGCCGCCGCCGTCGTCATTCGCGACCAAGGCCTGCCCGGCGAGCGCGATGAGGATGCCAGGCTCCTCGGCCTCGCCTTCGGCCTGACCACGGCCGAAGCCTCGGTGGCGCTGCTGCTGGCCAGGGGACATACGCGTGAGCAGATCACGGCCGTCCGCAACGTCTCCAACGAGACGCTGCGCGTTCAGGTCCGCAACATCTATGCCAAGACAGGCTGCAACCGCGAGGCCGAGCTCGTCCTGCTGCTCGCCGAGCTGCTCGGCTGATCAGAGGAAGCCGCGCATCGTCTCCGAGGCCAGCGTCTCGGCGACGAGATCGGGCGTGATGCGCTCATCCCGCTCGCGCTGGAAACCGCCTGGGCGTGCCACGAGGCGCTCGGGGCCGGCCGCCGGGCGCGCCTCGGTCCGGAAAGTCGCCACCACGCGGGAGCTTGGCACGTGCAGCACCCGGATGCCGAAGATCATGCCGGTGGCGCTGCCGCTGCGATATTCCGGCAGCACCTCGACCAGATAATCGATGCCTTCCTCGACCGCGAGCGTCTCCATGAACTGCTGGTCGACCCGGTCGTCCTGGTTCCGCGCGGCGGAGACCTTGCGCATCAGTGCGGCGCGATCGACCAGATTGGCGCCCGCGCGCACGAAGGCCGTGACATAGGCGCTTTCGAGATCGCCTTCATCATCCCTGTCGAGCCAGGCACTGGGCCCGCCGGTGGTGCGCTCGGCCTCGATCACTGCGTCGGTGGAGCGCGTCACGGTGCCACGATACGCCTCGACAGTCACGTCCTCCTGCGCGCGCAGGCGGTAGCGTGACGAGGATTCGTCCGTCAGCGCCACGTTCCAGAAGAGCAGGATGCGCGGGTTGCCCGCCTTGCGCGACCAGGAGCGGAATTCGTCCTGGGTGCGATACATGGCCGCATCCGGATCGGCTGTCGCGCGGCGCGGATTGACGGCGGGCATGCCGCCGCGCTCCGCACCGGCGACCGCCGGCATGCCCGTGCGTTCCTGCGCCTGGGCCCCGCCGCAGGCCAGCGCGCTGGCAGCCAGAGCCGGAATGATGAAAGCTCGCATGGCAGATCTCCCCGCGTGCCGCGCTCACTGCGCCGCGCGAACTTCGACATAATATTGCGAAGCCGAGCCATTGCTCGCCACCTGCTCGAAGAGCACCATGGACTGGGGCTTCACGAAAAGGCGCGTCCAGGAGGATGCGGCGTCGACCGGGCGGCCATTGGGATCGTACCAGCTGTTGCGCACCTCGAGCGGGATTTCCACGCCCGTCTTGTTGCGCAGCTCGACGCTGATCCGCTTGAAGCCGGTGCCGGTATCGCTCAGCACGACATTCTCGACATCGAGCACCGAGTTCGCTTCCCACTTGCGGTTCTTGTAGCGCGCCAGGCTCTCGTCGATCACCCGCACGGTGTTGAGCGTGGGACGCACATAATTCTGGTTGTCGATGCGCACGCCGCCCTCGGGCATGGTCGCGGAGCATCCCGCCAGCATCGCTGCTGCGGCTGCCGTGGCGGCAAGCGCCGCAATCCGGTGAACTGTCATCTGCACGTCCTTCTTTCCTAGCGAGAGCGGGCCAGCGCCAGCTGGCGGCCCCTCGGGTCCTTGATGGTGATGAGCTGTTGGGTCGGCTGGTCGGTCGGGGTGCCGTCCGTCAGGAACTGGACGGCGAGATCCTGCATCCCGAGCTTCCCCGACGCGAAAGTGGAGACGTGGACGCGATCGGGCAGCGAACTCCAGGTCCGGGTGTCGGCCTTCACCTTGGCCTTGCCGGAGAGAATCGAGGCCAGCGCCCCCACCCCGGCCAGCGCGCCGGACACGGTCCCGTCGCCCCCCAGCGCGGAGACGACCTGGGCGGTGTCCGTCAATGTCGAGCCAACGTCGTTGGCCGCACGCTTGAACTTGACCTGGCCCTTGATGATCTGATCGATCTCGCGTCCGCCGCGCGTCGCCGCCTGACGGTAGACGTCCTCCATGGCATAGAGCGGAAGCTGCTCGCCCGCCGTAACCAGCTCGGCGCGGTTCTCGGTGAAGCCCTTGCCCCGCCGGAAGACGAAATAGCTGTGGTCGAGCCCGTCGCCCAGCTTGCGCGGCGCCGTGCCGGTCTCGACCAGTGCGAGCGTGTCGTCGCTCTCCCCGATTCCCGGGAAATCGGGCCGCAGCGCGTGGACCTTCGCCAGCGCCTCGTCGCGCAGGTCCTTGTCGCCGTTCAGATGGGATGCCCACGCCTCCAGGAAGTAAAGAACCGCGAAGTCGGCCTGGTTCTGCTCTTCCTCCGCGAAGGCATCCTGGAACGTACCTTGCCGGAAAGCGGCGCGCGCATTCTCATAGTCCCCCTGCGCGAGGAACACGAGGCCGCGATAATAATAGACCATCGCCCGTTCATAGGGCTCACCCTTGAACGTCTTGGCCCCCTCCTCGTACCAGAGGCTGCGCGCCTTCACGACGCTGGGATCGTTGAGGAAGACCAGCTCGATGTTCTGGATGCAGTCGTCGAAGCTGCGGCCGGCACCCTGGAAGTCCTGCGACCAGAAATAGCGCGTGCCGATCTCCATCTGGTTGAGCACGCGGTTGCGGTCACCCTCGGAATCCAGCTTCGCGAGATAGGGCGCCGGGTCCGCGTCGGCCAGCGCGAGCGCGGGCGCGCCCTGGGCCAGGATGAGGAGACCTGCGAGGAGCTTGCTGGACATCGTCGGAGCCCGGCTCAGCGATAGACCACATTGTCCTGCGCGGCCTTCTTGAACTCGTAGATGTTCGACCAGATGAGGTCGCCATATTCGAGGTCGAGAAGCTCGAAAGTATAGGTGCTGTAGCGCTCCTTGACGCCGGTGCGGGTGTCCACCGCGTCACGCGTCCCGATGCGGCCGACGAGGCGATAGTCCGCTCCGGCCATCGCACGCGTGCGTCCGGTCGTTCCCACGTCGACCTGCCCGGCATCCTTGAGGTCGCGCTCCATCTGCACGGCATCGGCATATTCACGGCCGACGAAGCGCACCCGCCCGCTCGCCGCGCGGCTCAGCAGCACGCGGATGCGATCGGTGATCATGGCCTTGTCGATGATCTCGGAGCTCTCGTTGCGGAAATGCGCGGAATCGATGATGACGCGCGGCGCTGTGGCCGCGTTCATGATCGCCGGCACGGTCAGCAGGTCACGCATCATCGCGTCGCTCATCGAGACGATGTCCTGCGATTCGACGCCCACGCCCCGCACCGCGCCCGGCGAATCCGGAGACTGGTAGAGACTTGGCTGCCGGGACTTCGTCTTGGCGTCCGCCACTGCGGGCATGCAACCGATCACTGCGAGCGCGACGAACGCCCTGCCGAATCTGGCGACCATGATTTTCCGGCCTTTCCTTGGAGTACGGGATCTGGCCTGCGGGCATGGAGCCTCGCCCGCAGGCCCGAAAATGTTCAGAGCGAGGCCGAAGTGGTGGCTTCGCTCACGACCGGCGTGCGCGGATAACGGGCATAGATATTGCCGAAATCCGGATAGATCGCCGTCACGGCCTTCACGATGCGCGCATATTCGGCATGGCCGGAATGGAAGGCGTACATGTTGGCTGCCATGTCCTCGAGCGTGTTGAACGACTGGTCGCTCGAGCTTTTGAGGAATTCCTCGCCGCCGATCGACTTCAGCGCCGCGGCGCGCGCCAGCTTCTTGGTCGCCTGGCCCGCGAACAGGCCGGCGAAGGGAATGTTGCTGAGCAGCTGGTCAGCGGCGACCTGTCCTGCGGCCCCCGCGATGTCGCCGGCATTCTGCACGCCCATGGCATTGGTGACCCACTCGGCCGTCACGCCATCCGAGGTGAAGGGCGACATGAAGGCGCCGCCATTGCCCTCGATCGGCTTGGGCGCGGCGGCGCGGAGCGCGGCGATCGCCTGCTCCCGCTGGACCGGATCGGAAATGCGGGCCACATCCTGCACGCCGCCGGAGCTGGCGCAGGCCGAAAGAGAGAGAGCGAGCAGCAGAGCCGCACTCGTCGCACGATAGTTCATATAGATACCCCCTGAACCTGACGTTCGGAGGGGCCGAGTAATGAACCTCGCGACATCCCACATCACCCGCGCGGGTTATGCGGCAAAATCCTGTAGCCGAAGGCTCGCATCCTCACCGGCCAGTCAGCGGCGGACAATCGGAAACAGGAATGGACGAATGCGGCGGGAGGGGATGGTGGGCCCGGCAGGACTCGAACCCGCAACCTAGCCGTTATGAGCGGCCAGCTCTAACCATTGAGCTACAGGCCCCGATGTCCATCAGACGCCCGGACAAGGGGTATCGAGCCACGCGTTAGCCCGCCCCAGCCCCGCAAGGCAAGTATCCTCATGCGCCCGGCGCTATATCGCGGCGAGCAGCTCGGCCTGGCTGATCGGCGCGATGCCGCGCTTGTCCAGATGATCCAGCACGCCGTCCCACCAGCGGTAGAAATGCTCCACGTCGGCTGCGCTGTGCGTGTAGAGCGTGTGTCCGGGCTCCAGCGTCGGCGAATGGAAGGAGAAATTGAGCAAAGGCGCGCCTTCCTCGATCAGCGCGTCGATTGCCGCGCGACATGCGGCGAGATCCACGCCCTCCGGCGTCAGCGGCACCCGCGCGAGCAGCCCGAAGCGGGAGAACGCACCGGCAACGCGCCCGGTGCGCGCCAGAAGGGGATGGAGCCGTTCGCCGCCGCGCCTCAGGGCGCCGACATAGGCTGTCGAGAGCGGCACTTCGATGAGCCCGCCCGTCGGTCCCACGCGCCAGGGCCGCAGCGGCATCCCGGAAAAATCCGGCCCGAGCTGGCCGCGATAGTCAAAGCGACTCCGCACCGAGCTGTCGATCCGGAAGCCGGCATCCTCAAGCAAAGCGGCGGTATGCGGCCCCACGCCATAGCGCCCCGCCCGGTAAGCGACCGGCTTCACGCCGATGCGCTGCTCGATGCGGTTGCGCAGCGCGGTCAGCTTGGCGCGCTCCAGCGAGCGCGGAAGGTTGCCCGCATAGCTGTTGAAGAGGTTCACTACCTCCTGATGCGGCGGATTGACCCATGGATGCAGGTGGACGCCCACGTCCGCCGCGCCGTCCTCCACCCAGCCCCGCAGCAGGGCGCTGGCCGCCGCATCCTCGATGACGGGATAGTCCGTCACATAGACCGGGCGCACCCCGGCCGACCCGATGAAGCGCTGGAACCGCTCCATGCCGGCGACGACGCTGACCTGCGTCGCGCTCCGGCTGAACGGCGCCGCCCAGTCGAACTCTTCCTCGGTATCGATCCACAGCATGAAGCGCCGGCCGAGGCGCTCGGGCCAGTCGATGGCCGCCGTGGAGGGCGGCGGCTCGATCAGATTGGCGGCAAAGGCGGCCACGATGATGGGGACCTCGTCTTGAGCGGGATGTGCGTTCGCCGCCCTAGCACGAAATCCCTGCCGGTGGATTAAGCATGCGCGCGCCGCGGACCGGCGTCAGCGCTGGCTCTCCTGCCCACTCTCCAGCGAGGCCGCGACCGGCATGAGGATGCAGAAATGCTCGCTCGTGATGCTGAACCCACCACCCAGATGCGCGGCAATGCCCCTCACCAGCCTGAGCGTGAAGGCGAGGCCGAGCGGCGGCACGTCGTGGAATTTCTGTTCCCCCGGCCCGCCATGATCGAGCAGGTCCCGCTCGGACAGGGATTGCAGCGCACCGGGCCGCGCCATGAGGAAACGGACCTTCGCCCCGGTTCCGTCCTGCTGCAGGCGCAGGGTCAGCGGCTCCCCGGGTTCGAGCGCGGCACAGCCGGCCCGCACGAGATGGCGCAGCATCCGCTCCACCTGCTGGCGGTCGCCGGTGACGGAGGGCAGGCCGTCCTCGACGGACAGCGCCACCACGCCCTCGGGGGCCACGCTGCTCATGATCGCGCGCAGCAGCGCCTCGATATCGAGGGGCTCGGGCCGCGTCCGGTCGTCGCCCCGCGCGATGCGGCTCGCCAGATCGAGATCGTCGAATGTCGTCAGCAGCACATGGGCATCGGAGAGAATATGTTGCGCCATGTCCCGATACTCGCCGGGCACCGGCCCCACGAGCTGGGCCTGGATCATCTCGGCATAGCCCTGGATGGCATTGAGCGGCGTGCGCAGTTCATGGATGAGCTGGCGGGTGCTCTGGGCGGAAAGGCCTGCCCATCCCTGCCCGTCGTCCGGCGCCGTCGAGCGCACCAGCCCTTCATGCGGCAATTCGCGTCTGGCCGAGCCGGCATAGCCCAGGAACCGACCGCTCGCCCTGTCGAAGCGGGGCGTCGCCGAGATCCGCCATTCCCCCGCCAGCGCACCTTCCCCGACGGAGAAGCGCGCATTGTCGAAGGCCGCGCGCCGCCGGAACGCGCCCAGCGCCGTGCCGTCGGCGCCATGGCGATTGTCGAGGTCCGCCACGGCGATGCTGAGGCCGAAAGCGGCGCCGCGCGGTGCCGCGCTCACCAGCCTGATGAGCCCCGAAGCGTCGGTCTCGAAGGTGAACTGGTCGATCGCCGCCGGCGCTGCGACCATGGCCTCGTCCCGGTGATCGGGCGCGGCTTCCGCGATGGCCGGTGCGCCCTCCGTGGGCGCCAGATCCTGCACCTTCATCATCTCTTCAGGCTCGGAGGGGGCACGGCTTTCCTTGAAGCGCTCGATCCGAGCGACGATGCGCTCGAACTGGCTCGGCCCATCGTCCGGGCCGTCTCGTAGCCCCTCGTCCAGCCCATCGCCGGGATCGCCCGCGAAGGCGGGCACGCGATCCGCGTCCGCCAGCGTAAGGATGCTCGCGTCCACCAGCGAGGGAAGCGCCATGTCGTTCGGTCCGAACTGGCGCAGCGTCGCGTCCGCGCGCGGCCCCAGGTCGGTCCGGCGGCGCAAGACGCTGCGCGCCAGCGGGCCGAGGTCGGGAATCAGCGCGGCCCAGTCCGCGTCAGCGAGGCGGACATGGCTCATCAACGCGGCGACCAGCGAGGGATGATCCTGCGCGAGAATGCGCACGAGCCCCGGTGAGCGCAGCCGCCCGCCCAGCTCCACGATGGATGCGATGCGCTTCTCCAGCGGCACTTGCGGGCTCAGGCGCGCAATGATCCCGAGGACGAGATCGCGGTCTTCCTCGTCCAGGATGCGCGGCGGCTGCGCGCCGGAGACGTCATGCTGCGCGATGAGGTCGATGCATTGCCGCCATCGCGTCACGGTCGCGGTGGCGCCCTCGCCCGGGTTGGCGAGCACCGTCCGCAAGATATCATTGAAACGCATTGCCCGGAGACCCTTCGTGGTTAAGCGACGGGTAACCTTCGTTTCAGCGGACGCCTAGCTGCAAAAAACGGGACGTCGCATTGTGGGACAATTGCATTGTCGAGACATTATCTTGTGGTATAGAGCATCATTGCGAAAGGAAATGTCAGCTCATGCCGGGTGCGGCCATAGACGAAATCGACCTCAAGATTCTCGATGCGCTGCAGGCGGACGGGCGCATGACGAATGTGGACCTGGCCGCGAAAGTGGGCCTCACCGCGCCACCCTGCCTGCGTCGCGTGCGCACGCTGGAAGAGCGCGGCTATATCGGCTCCTATCACGCGCATCTCGATCCGGTTTCGCTGGGCTACACGATCACCGTCTTCGCGATGGTGAGCCTCAAGAGCCAGGCGGAGAATGACCTGCGCGCCTTCGAGAGCTACGTCGCTGACCTGCCGGAAGTGCGCGAGTGCCACATGCTGAACGGCGAGATCGATTTCATCCTGAAAGTGGTGGCGCGGGATCTGCGGAGCTTCCAGCAGTTCCTCACCTCGCGCCTGACGCAGGCGCCCAACGTAGCAAGCGTCAAGACCTCCCTCACCATTCGAACCTCGAAGAATCTCCCGGGGGTTCCGGTCGAGATCTGAGCGCCGCGCCGCTCCCTGAAAACGCAGCACCCTCAAATGAAAACGCCGACGGAAAACTCCGCCGGCGTTTTTACTGTTTCCCGATAGCGAGAGCCGATCAGGCGGTGGGATTGTTCACCCACACCGTCCAGAGATCGGCGATCTTGCGGCGCACGCCGTTGGTGCCACCGTTGCCGACCTTGCCGAAAGCTTCCACCGCCCCGGCCTTGTCGCCGCTGCGTGCCAGCGCGATGCCGAGCCGCGTGTTGACCTCGTCCGCGTCCACGCCGCCCTTCTGCAGCGCCAGCCGGTAAAGCTCGGCCGCCTTGGCATAATCGCCAAAGCCCATATAGGCGCTAGCGGTCGAAGAGGCCGGCTTGCCGGTCGCGGCGGAGGCGGCGCTGGTCGCGGAGGAGGCGAGCGTCGCCTTGTCCTTCGCGGCGCTTTCCGTGGCGAGGCGATACAGGTCGGAAAGGCTGTTGTTATCGATCTCACCCCGGGCGCGGCCGGTCTCGATCACGGCCTTCACTTCGCCCGGCAGGCCCGCTTTCCAGGCGGATTCGGCATATTCGCTGTAGCTGTAGGCATTCTGCAGCGATTTGCTGCTGTCCATCAGACGCATGAGGTCCAGGGTTTCATCCCGGGTCATGTTGTCATTGGCGTCCTGAAGCGAGCGCAGCACCACGCGCCAGTTGTCCGGGGTCCCGGCATGGGCGAGCGCGAGCTTGGACCACTCGATCTGCGAGGGATCATCGGCCAGAACCGACATCTTGAGGCCGCGCGTATACCAGCTCGCATCAACCGCCTCGCCGGCCGACTGCCGCAGCTCGATGGCCTTCTTCAGGTGCGGCAGGCCCTGCTGCACCAGCGCCTTGCCGGCCGGGTTGAACTGGTTGCCGTTCACATTGTTGTAGGCCTCGCCGAAATAGCTCTCGGCCAGGTAGATTTCCGGGTTGGCGCCTTCATAGCCGGCCTGCGCGGCCTGCTGCAGATGCTGGCGCGCGGCCGCGTGATCCTTGGCGTTCAGCGCGAACTGGCCGGCGAAATAATGGAATTTGGGAACGTCGGCAGCCGGCGTCATGCCCGAAGCGAGCATGGTTTCCACGCCCTTGCGCTGCAGGCTCTCGTCCTTCAGGCCGATGCCGGTGTTCAGGTAGAAATTGCCGAGGAAATATTTGTCGTCCGGCTTGGTGGCGGTCGGCTCGATTTCGGCGAGCTTCGCCTTGGCGCCTTCGAAGTCGCTCTTGGCGAGCATTTCCTGCAGGGCCTGAGCGCCCGGCGTGAATTCCTTGCTCGGCGAAAGCTTCATCTTGCCGTCGTCGGCTTTCTTGTCGTTCTTCTTCTGCGCTACCGCGGCCGACGGCATCATCATGCCGGCCGAAACGGCCGCAAGCGCGATCGACAGGGCAGTAGTTCTCAACAGACGCATCAAAACTTCCTCCAAAGACTAGGCTCATGATCGGCTCGCCGGGGAACGGAAAAACCGGCATGTGTCCCGGATGGTTCCATGGCAATGTGAGTGTTAACCGGGTTTGAATGCGGTATAAACTGGCTAGCGCAGCTTGTCATCGGTCCGCAAGCGGATCATCGCAGCTCATGCCCGCCATGTCGATGGACGCTTGCGATTCCGGCGCTGCGAACCCGAGCGGCCTGCCTGGCCGGAGGCGTCGTCAGGCGCCATCGCGCCACCCCTTTTTTCTGGCATTCGGACGCCCCGGCGGCTAGGCTCGGGAACTCCCTTTTCCATGCAACAGACATAAGAGAACATAATTGAGCAGCGACGAGACACTCCTCGCCGAACCCTCGGATATCAGCCCGATCAGCATCGTCGACGAGATGAAGTCGAGCTATCTCGACTACGCCATGTCGGTCATCGTTTCCCGCGCCCTGCCGGACGTGCGCGATGGCCTCAAGCCCGTGCATCGCCGCATCCTGTGGGCGAGCCACGAAGGCGGCTTCGTGGCCGGGCGGCCGTACCGCAAGTCGGCCAAGATCGTCGGCGACGTGATGGGTAATTACCACCCGCACGGCGACTCCGCCATCTACGATGCCCTCGCCCGCCTGGCGCAGGACTGGTCGATGCGCGTCATGCTGATCGACGGCCAGGGCAATTTCGGATCGATGGACCCGGATCCGCCCGCCTCCATGCGTTATACCGAAGCGCGGCTCGCCAAGGTGGCGACGACGGCGCTGCTGGCCGATATCGACAAGGACACCGTCGACTTCCAGGACAATTATGACGGCGCGCATCGCGAGCCGACCGTGCTGCCCGCCCGCTTCCCGAACCTGCTGGTCAACGGCGCGGGCGGCATCGCCGTGGGCATGGCCACCAACATCCCGCCGCACAATCTCGGCGAGGTGCTGCGCGCCTGCAAGGCCTATATGGACAATGGCGCCATCACCACCGAAGAGCTCATGGAGTATATCCCCGGCCCGGATTTCCCGACCGGCGCGCTGATCCTGGGCCAGGGCGGGGCGCGCAATGCCTACACCACCGGGCGCGGCTCGATCATCATGCGCTCGCGCCACGAGATCGAGACGCTGCGGGGCGACCGGCAGCAGATCGTCCTCACCGAAATTCCCTATCAGGTCGGCAAGTCCGGGCTGGTCGAGAAGATCGCCGAGGCCGCGAAGGACAAGCGGATCGAGGGCATCAGCGACATCCGCGACGAATCGAACCGTGAAGGCGTGCGCATCGTCATGGAGCTCAAGCGCGACGCGACGGCGGACGTGGTGCTGAACCAGCTCTGGCGCCACACCCCTGCCCAGTCGAGCTTCCCGGCCAACATGCTCGCCATCCGTGGCGGCCGGCCGGAACTGCTCAACCTGCGCGAGATCATCGAGGCGTTCGTGCGCTTCCGCGAGGAAGTCATCACGCGGCGCACCAAGTTCGAGCTCGCGAAGGCGCGCGAGCGGGCGCACATCCTGCTCGGGCTCGTCATCGCCGTCTCCCATCTCGACGAGGTGGTGCGAACCATTCGTGCTTCGGCCAGCCCGGCCGCCGCGCGCGAGGCGCTGCTCGCCCGCGAGTGGCCGATCGCCGACATCGCGCCGTATCTGCGGCTCGTCGAAGCGGCGGAAGCCGACCCGACCGGCGACAGCTATCGCCTCTCGGACGCGCAGGTGCGCGCCATCCTCGACCTGCGCCTGCATCGCCTGACCGCGCTTGGCCGGGACGAGGTGGGCAGCGAGCTCCAAGGCCTCGCCACCGCGATCGAGGGCTTCCTCGAGATTCTCGGCAGTCGCGTGCGGCTCTATGAAGTCATGCGCGAGGAATTCGACGCGATCGAGGCGGAGTTCGCCACGCCGCGCCGGTCCATCATCGCGCCTGCCGCCGACGGCATCGAGGACGAGGACCTGATCGAGCGCGAGGACATGGTCGTCACCGTGACCATGCAGGGCTATATCAAGCGCACCCCGCTCGACACTTTCCGCGCACAGAACCGGGGCGGCAAGGGCCGCGCGGGCATGGCGACGAAAGAAGAGGACGTCATCACCGAGCTGTTCGTGACGAGCACGCACACGCCGGTGCTGTTCTTCTCGACCCATGGCAAGGTCTATCGCCTCAAGGTCTGGCGTCTGCCCGAGGGCGGGCCGGCGACGCGCGGGCGGCCGATGGTCAATCTGCTCCCGCTCGCCAATGGCGAGGCGATCCAGACCGTTCTCCCGCTGCCGGAAGACGAGGCGGAATGGGCGAACCTGCACGTCATGTTCGCCACGGCGCGCGGCAATGTGCGCCGCAACGCCATGGATGCCTTCTCGAACATCCCGTCGAACGGCAAGATCGCCATGAAGTTCGAGGGCGAGGATGCCGACGACCGGCTCATCGGCGTCGCGCTTCTCACCGAGGATGACGACGTGCTGCTCGCCTCCCGCCAGGGCAAGGCGATCCGCTTCCGGGCGGACGACGTGCGCGCTTTCCAGAGCCGCAATTCCACCGGCGTGCGCGGCATGACGCTGCGCGAAGGCGACGAGGTGATTTCCCTCTCCATCCTCCATCGCGTCGGCACCGGCCAGGACGAGCGGGAGGATTATCTCCGCTTTGCGCCCTGGAAGGGCGAGCGCGAGGATGGCGCCACCAGCTCGCTGGACCCGGCACGCTACGAGGAGCTCAAGGCGCGCGAGCAGTTCATCCTCACCGTCTGCGCGAACGGCTATGGCAAGCTCTCGTCCGCTTATGAATATCGGCGGACCGGGCGCGGCGGCCAGGGCATCACCAATATCGACAATATCGAGCGCAATGGTCCGGTCGTGGCGAGCTTCCCCGCGACGCGCCGCCATCAGCTCATGCTGGTGACTGATCAGGCCAAGCTGATCCGCATCGGGCTCGACAGCCTGCGCGTCATCGGCCGCGGCTCGGCGGGCGTCCGCCTGTTCGACGTGGCGCAGGACGAGCATGTCGTGGGCGCGGCGCGGATCGAGGAAAGCACGGAGGACGATCCGGACGCGGAAGGCGGCGCGCCGCTCGCCGACGACACGCAGGCCTGATCGGGCGAGCGGGACGGGGCCCCCGAGCCCCGCCCCTCACCTCTCGCATCACCCGAAAAAAAGCGGCGGTGGCCACAGGGCCGCCGCCGCTCGAGGTCCGCAGGCACGGGTCGCACGAAACACCTGCGGCACCAGTCCGGAAGAGGCGGGAGACAGGTCGTCCTTCCGCGGCAGGGCAATGGCCGGTGCCCCGAAAGCCCCCGAGGCCTGCTGCGGAATGACCGGACGCCCCCCTCGATCCGGTGGTTCATGATCGTCTTCACTTCCTTAAGCGCGACAATCAGGAAAACCGGACCACGGCAGGCGCTGCCTGCGTCGATTTTTCCGGCAGGCTCCCGGGCTCAGGGCTGCTGCCCCGCTCCCCCGGGGCCGCCCTGCTCAGAGCATGTAGAGGTCGGCCACCGTCGGAATGCAGTCGTTCATCAGGTTGATCGTCTTGGCCGCGATCAGCCACTCATCGCCCGACCGGCGGAACACATGCCGGTAATGGCCGAAGAAGACATGCGTCCGGTCACTGCGCGGGTCGTGATGATGGGCGGTGAATGCCGCGAGCACCACGGCTTCCTCGCCCGTGCAGGAGTCGACGATGACATTGCCGACCAGATGCGACACACGCGCCGGAATCACCGAGGCATTGGAGAGCCCCGATCCCAGGCGCCAGACGCGGTCGGCCAGGTTCTGCTTGCCCTCATAGTAGATTAGCGAAAGCTCGCTGTCGGGGTCGGTCGTGAGCGTCGTCTCGTCGCGCCAGGCAGGCATCCAGAACACGACATCGTCATGATACATCGCCAGCCAGTCGTCGAACCGCCGCTCGTCCAGCAGCCGCGCCTCGCGATACAGCAGGTCTTCCGCGTCGCTCCGCGTCATCGCGCGCTCGATGATGGTGCTCATGCCGCCGTCTCCAGCGCGCCGGCCATCCGCCGCGCCCATTCGCGATAATAGCTCTGGTAGATCGTCTCGTCGCACAGGCGCGAATTGCCGGCCACGCTGAACTCGGGCTCAAGGCCGATCTCCCCGGCGAGGTCGTTGGGCCCCGCCTGCCTGCGATCCATGCCGCGCGCATAGCCCTGCAGCCAGGGTTCTACCTTGCCGGCGAAGCCGCGCTGGCAATCCTCATAAGCGACCGTGTCGTCGGGCGTCGCCATGCCCGAGGGATTGAAGAAATCCTCATATTGCCGGATGCGCTGGCGCCGCGCCGCCGGCGCTTCGCCCTTGGGGCCGATGCACCATGTGCGCATGCGGGTGCGCCCCGCGCTGAGCGGCTCGATCACCCGCAACTGGCTGGAGGCATTCTCGGCCACCTGGAGATTGGGGAAGATCGTCAGGTTGCGCATGTTGAAGATCCAGTCCCGCTTCGCCGCGCCGAGCCGCTGCGCGAGCAGGTCGGCACGGTCGAACAGCGGCGAGGCCGGGGTCGGCGCGCCGAGCCCGAAATTGAGCACATGGCCATAAGGGAAGCTGAACGTGCCCGAGACGATCTCGTCATCCTCGCCGCTCCAGTGCCGCTGCGAATCCATCGCGGAGGTGAAGGCCTTGCCGGAGGCCGCTTCCGCCGCCTTGCGCCGCTCCAGAAGCCGGATGTAGGAGGGGTGCGCGGACGTGAAGTGATAATTGTCCGAGCAATTCTCCAGCTGCAGCTTCCAGTTCGCGTCATAAGTGAAGCTCACGCCGCCCGGGATCATCTCCACGCCGTCCTCGCTCTGGTCCGCGACCAGATCGAGCAGCTTCGCGGCATCGCCCAGCCAGTCGAGCAGCGGCGGGACGTCCGCGCTCACGCTGCCGAACACGAAGCCCTTGTAGACGCCGAAGGCCGGCAGCGCCGGCAGGTCGTGGCTGTCCGCATCGAAGCCGGGCGTATAGGCGCCGCCGGCTTTCCACTTCACCGCCTTGTTCTTGCCCGAGCTGTCGAAGCTCCAGCTATGATAGGGGCAGATGAGCTGGCGGGCATGGCCGCAGCCCGCATGCGCCACGCGCGCGCCCTTGTGGGGGCAGGAATTCACGAAGCCGCGCAGCACGCCATCCCCGCCGCGCATCACCAGCACGGGCACGCGCCCGGCATTCACGGTGAAATAGTCGTGCGCCTCAGGCGCCTGCGCCGCGAGCCCGAGAAACAGCCATCCGGCCTCGAAAATATGCCGCATCTCCAGCTCGAAGACAGCGGGATCATCGAACATGGCGCGGTTGACGCGGAAGATGCCCTCGTCCGGCCGACTGTCGATGAGGGCGCTGAGCCTGGTCACGAATCGCTCTCCTTCATCCGGTCGCAGGATGCGACAAGTTGTTGAGGATTCAATAGGTCATGCGCCACCCGATTTCCACCAAAAGCTGAACGCGCCCGGCCGTCCGACCGCGCTTCGCCGGCCTAGGAGGTCGATAAAGGCGATGAACTTGTCTTCGATCTCAGCTCTTTCATCGGCGGTCCTCAACCCGCTTCCCCGCGGCGCCTATGATTAAGTACCCGGTCGCGTTCAGAGGAAGGAAGCACAGCAGCATCGTGATCGAACCATGGCGTGAGCAGTGTGTCCCAAGCTATGATGAACGACTGATTTGCAGCGAGACGGGGCATACCGATGACGACACTTGCATCCCTTATTCCCGACGAGGATCTACTTTTAACTCTCCCTCCGGAAGAGATTGGAACGCACCTGCTTAAATTAGCCGCGCAAAACCAGCAGAATGGCATGTTCTCGCTCGGGGGGATCGCTGGACCCGACCGATTGTTCGGGAATGGGTTCTCTCCCATGGCAGGACCGACCTACTCTCGAAGCCAAGCGGCCGAAGTCGAGCTTGCCGTGGCGGAGGCGTGGCTATGGCTGCAGAATAATGGGCTGATTATGCCAGCCGCGCAGCCCAATGCAACATTTCACCGGCTCACACGGCGGGGACGTGAGTTAGCCAACAATGGTATCCGAATGAAGGACTTCCTTGCTGCAACCCGGTTTCCTAGACACCTCCTTCATCCATCCATCGCTGACCAGGTCTGGGGGCAGCTTGCGCAGGGCGAGCACGCCGTCGCGGTCTTTATGGCGTTTCGGGCCGTTGAGGAGGCTGTGAGAAATGCTGCAGGATTCGCCAGCCATGAGCACGGTGTAGCGATGATACGGCGGGCGTTCCATAAGGACTCCGGCCCTCTCAGCCGTGACACCGATCCCGAGGCCGAACGCGAAGCATTGATGTCTTTGTTCGCGGGAGCGATCGGTTCTTATAAGAACCCGCATTCCCATCGGACGGTTGAGTTGACTGATCCAGCCGAAGCTCAGGAAATGGTGCTGCTGGCATCGCATCTGCTTCGTATTGTTGATGCGCGCACCTATGTTGGAAAATAATTCCAAACCTCACGCGGCGCTTACTAACGAGAAGCCCCCCTGCTCACATTCACCAGGAAAGGCAGGAAAAATGGTGGAGCCGAGGGGGATCGAACCCCTGACCTCTACACTGCCAGTGTAGCGCTCTCCCAGCTGAGCTACGGCCCCGATTCTGCGGTGCGACGGGTGGGTCCGTCGCTGCGAGGCGCTGCCTTTATGTCAGGCTTCGCCCCGCTGCAAGTCCAATTTATTGCCGCGCGTCAGTAAAAATGCGCGCGGCGGAATGGCTCAGTTTTCCTCGTCGCCATCGTCCCCGGCTTCGACGCCGAGATCGTCGTCGCCGCCAAGGTCGACATCATTGTCGGGCGAGCCTTCCTCTTCATCGACGTCCACGTCGATGTCGAGATCGTCATCGGCACCCGTCTCGGCTTCAGCGCCAGCGGCGGCCTTCTGCGGCAGTTCCTCGAAGGGCAGCGGCTGCTTGGACTTGAGCACCGGCTCGGGCGTCCAGACGTTGCCGCACTCGATGCAGGTCACGGGCTCGCTATTGCCCAGGTCGTAGAAACGCGTGGCGCATTTGGGGCAGGTCCGCTTCGTTCCCCATTCAGGCTTCACCATGTGCCGCCTCTGTCCTTCCAGATGAGATGAAAATCGTGCGCAGCGAAGCAATGTCGCCGCGAAGTGCCGCGCGCCTTGCCATAGCAGATCGGCGCTGTCAAAAGCGGCGCGCCATTTTTTTCCGTCCGCCGGTCGAGCGCCATGCGCCCCGGCCAGAATTCCGGGTTTGCATAATGACAGATCATGCGCGCAACACGCTCTTCGAGCCTGGGGCCCCGCTGCGCGGCACCGTCACGGTGCCGGGCGACAAGAGCATCTCCCATCGCGCGCTCATGCTTTCGGCGCTGGCCGTGGGCGAGAGCCGCATCTCCGGCCTGCTCGAAGGCGAGGACGTGCTCGCGACAGCCGCCGCCATGCGGGCGCTCGGCGCGCAGATCGAGCGCGGCGCGGATGGCGTGTGGCGCGTCCATGGTGTCGGCGTGGGCAGCCTCGTCCAGCCCGCGACGGCGCTCGAAATGGGCAACAGCGGCACCTCGACGCGCCTGCTGATGGGTCTGCTCGCCAGCCACGCGCTCACTGCCACCTTCGTGGGCGACGCCAGCCTCAGCAAGCGTCCGATGGGCCGCGTCACCACCCCACTCGGCCTCATGGGCGCGCAGTTCATGGGCACGTCCGGCGCCGGCGGAAGCATCTGCCTGCCGCTCACCATGCGCGGCATCGTCCCGGCGGTGCCGATCGAATATCGCCTGCCTGTCGCGTCCGCGCAGGTGAAGTCGGCCGTGCTGCTCGCCGGGCTCAATGCGCCAGGCATCACCCGCGTCATCGAGCCGGTGCCCACGCGCGATCACAGCGAGCGGATGCTCCGGGGCTTCGGCGCGACCCTGACCGTGGAGGCGGACCCCGACGGCGCGCGGATCATCAGCATCCACGGCGAGGCCGAGCTGAACCCGCAGACGCTCGTCGTGCCGGGCGATCCGTCCTCCGCCGCCTTCCCCGTCGTCGCGGCACTCATCACCCCCGGTTCGGAGGTGACCGTCACCAATGTCGGCATGAACCCCACGCGCGCCGGGCTCTTCCGCATGCTCCAGGCGATGGGCGCGGATCTCGCGATCACCAATGAGCGCGAAGTGGGCGGCGAGCCGGTCGCCGATCTGGTGGCGCGGCATAGCGCGCTCACCGGTATCGACGTGCCGCCGGACGTGGCGCCCAGCATGATCGACGAGTTCCCGGTCTTCTTCGTCGCCGCCGCTCATGCGCAGGGCATCACTCGCACCAGCGGGCTGGACGAGCTGCGCGTCAAGGAATCGGACCGGCTGGCCCTCATGGCGCGCGGCCTCACCCGCATCGGCGCCATCGTGGAGGAGCAGGAGGACGGGCTGGTCATCACCGGCAGCGGCGGCGATCCGCTGGGCGGCGGCAATGGCGCGCCCGTCATCGACGCCGAGCTCGATCATCGCATCGCGATGAGCTTCGCCATTGCGGGGCTCAACACGCGCGGGGGCCTCGTCATCGACGACATGAGCCCCGTGGCGACCAGCTTCCCCGGCTTCGCGGACATGCTGGCGACGCTGCGAGGCGCGGCATGACGCAGGACATGCTGGCGAACATCGTCGGCCTGCTCGGCAGCGCGCTGGTGGTCGGCGCTTATGGCTATTCCAATGTCGCGCGGGCCATGGATTTCCGGCTGTTCAATGGGCTCAACCTGGCCGGCGCGCTGCTGCTCATTGCCTCGCTGACCGTCCATTTCAATCTCGCTGCCATGACGCTCGAAGTCGTCTGGGCGATCATCGCCGCGCTCGGGCTCGCGCGCGCCATGAGGAGACGCGCATGATCATCGCCGTCGACGGCCCCGCCGCCTCGGGCAAGGGCACCATCGCGCGCGCGCTCGCTGCGCATTATGGCCTGCCCCATCTCGATACCGGGCTGCTCTACCGCGCCGTGGGCGTAACGGTCGCGCGCAACGGCGGCGATCCCGACGATCCCGCCGATGCCGCCGCCGCCTGCGTCTTTCCGGACAGCCTGCTGGACGATCTCGCCCTCCGCTCGGAGGAGGCGGGGCCGCTGGCGAGCCGTGCCTCGCGCCATCCGCAAGTGCGCGCCGCCCTGTTCGAGCGCCAGCGCGCCTTCGCCCGGCAGGCCGGCGGCGCCGTGCTGGACGGGCGGGATATCGGCACGGTGATCGCGCCGGATGCGGATGCCAAGCTGTTCGTCACCGCCAGCGTCGCGGTGCGTGCCGAGCGGCGCCACCGGGAGCTGGTCGCGCGGGGCGAGCCGGTCTCGCTCGCGGAGATCGCGGCGGAACTCGAGGCGCGCGACGCGCGGGACATGGCGCGGGCGGATGCCCCGCTCCGGCAGGCCGACGATGCGGACTTGCTCGACACGAGCGATTTGAGTATAGGCGCGTCCGTTCAGCGCGCGATCGCGCTGGTGGATGCTCGCCTGAAGGACCGCGCATAGCGGCCCGGACGAGGCGCTTCGCTTCGCGAGGCGCCCTTTTGCTTTTTCGAAGCTCTTGTATCCATCGGCACGGCACGCGCCGGATGCCCGGTCCGGCATGAGGCCGTCCGGGCACTATGGCCAAAGACCGCCGGAGACAACCGGCTGGCCAGCAACGAACCGAAGGAACCTTATTCATGGCCTCAACGGCAAACCCCTCGCGCGACGATTTCGCCGCGCTTCTCAATGAATCTCTCGGCGGCGCCGACGGCGGCTTCGAAGGCCGCGTCGTCAAGGGCACCGTCACCGGCATCGAAAATGATCTCGCCGTCATCGACGTCGGCCTCAAGAGCGAAGGCCGCGTGCCGCTGCGTGAATTCGCCGCGCCGGGCCAGAAGGCCGATCTCAAGGTCGGTGACGAAGTCGAGGTCTTTGTCGATCGCGTCGAGAACAGCAATGGCGAGGCCATGCTCAGCCGCGACCGCGCCCGCCGCGAAGCCGCGTGGGACAAGCTGGAAGCCGAGTTCTCCGAGAGCGCCCGCGTCGAAGGCGTCATCTTCGGCCGCGTCAAGGGTGGCTTCACGGTCGATCTCGATGGCGCCGTGGCGTTCCTGCCCGGCTCGCAGGTCGACATCCGCCCCGTCCGCGACGTCACGCCGCTCATGGACATCCCCCAGCCTTTCCAGATCCTCAAGATGGATCGTCGCCGCGGCAACATCGTCGTGTCGCGCCGCGCCATCCTGGAAGAGACCCGCGCCGAGCAGCGCAGCGGCCTCATCCAGACCCTGTCGGAAGGCCAGATCATCGACGGCGTCGTCAAGAACATCACCGATTATGGTGCGTTCGTTGACCTGGGCGGCATCGACGGCCTGCTGCACGTCACGGATCTGAGCTACAAGCGCATCAACCACCCGAGCGAGATGATCAACATCGGCGACACCGTCCGTGTCCAGATCATCCGCATCAATCGCGACACGCAGCGCATCAGCCTCGGCATGAAGCAGCTCGAGAGCGATCCGTGGGAAGGCGCAGCCGCCAAGTATCCGATCGGCGCGAAGCTGACCGGCCGCGTCACGAACATCACCGAATATGGTGCGTTCGTCGAGCTGGAGCCGGGCATCGAGGGTCTCGTCCACGTCTCCGAGATGAGCTGGACCAAGAAGAACGTCCATCCCGGCAAGATCGTCTCCACCTCGCAGGAAGTGGACGTCATCGTGCTCGAGGTCGATGCCGAGAAGCGTCGCATCTCGCTGGGCCTCAAGCAGGCGCAGTCCAATCCCTGGGAGAGCTTCGCGGAGCGTCACCCGGTCGGTTCGACGGTCGAGGGCGAAGTCAAGAACGCCACCGAGTTCGGCCTGTTCATCGGCCTCGACGGCGATGTGGACGGCATGGTTCACATGTCGGACATCGCCTGGGGCATTTCCGGCGAGGACGCGCTCAACCTGCATCGCAAGGGCGAGGTCGTTCAGGCCGTGGTGCTCGATGTCGATGTCGAGAAGGAGCGCATCAGCCTCGGCATGAAGCAGCTTGAGAAGGGCGCGCCCACCAGCGGTGCCTCGCGTGGCGGCTCGGGCCTCAACAAGAACGAGACCGTCACCGTGACTGTGCTCGAGGTTCGCGATGGCGGCCTGGAAGTGCAGGCGGGCGACGATGGCGTCACCGGCTTCATCAAGCGCAGCGACCTTGGCCGCGACCGCGACGAGCAGCGTCCGGAGCGTTTCCAGCCCGGCCAGAAGTTCGATGCCCTGGTCATCGGCTTCGATCGTTCGAAGAAGCCGAACTTCTCGGTCAAGGCTCTCCAGATCGCCGAGGAAAAGGCGGCGGTCGCGCAGTATGGCTCGTCCGACAGCGGTGCGTCGCTGGGCGACATCCTGGGCGAGGCGCTGAAGGCCAAGAACTGATCCAGCCTGACAAAACACGGCGCCCCTGGCGCTGAAAAGCCGGCCGGCCGATCTCGTATCGGCCGGCCGTTTTCGTCATTCCATCGGCTTTTCCGCGATTCTTCTTGATTTGGGCATGGCCTGTGGCAAATCCGGGCGATTGCGGGGGCGCAGAATTCGGGGCACGGACAGCGAACCGCGATGATAAGGGGAAGGCTTCGGCCTACATCGGAAAGACCGCGCAGATGATTCGTTCGCAGCTCGTGCAGAAACTCGCCGTACTTCATCCCGATCTCAGTCTTCAGGAAGTCGACCGGATCGTCGACATCGTCTTCGAATCGATTGGCACGCGCCTCGCCGAAGGCGGCCGGGTGGAACTGCGCGGATTCGGCGCCTTCACCACGCGCGGGCGTCAGGGACGCACCGGCCGCAATCCCCGCACCGGCGCCGCCGTGGTCGTTCCGGCCAAGCGGGTGCCGCACTTCAAGCCCGGCAAGGAAATGCGCACGCGCCTCAACACTTCCGACTGAGCCCGCGTCCATCCTCCGGGCGCCCGGCGCAGGCCCTGGCCCACGCAAAATGGCGCAAAAGGCCATGGACGACGCCGCCCGGGCGCGCCATAGCCGGCCGGGCCGCGCGGACGTGGCGAAATCGGTAGACGCAGCAGACTTAAAATCTGCTTCTCCTGTGAGAGTGCGGGTTCGAGTCCCGCCGTCCGCACCAGTTCCTGCCGGCCGGTTCCCGCCCGCAGCGCGATGACGCGCTGTCCGGCAGGCCCGGCCCCTTCGACGCCCCAACCCCGCGCCGCGCATTCTTTCCGATCCGGCGCATTTCCCGGGCCACGAGATGTTTCCTCCCGGCCGGAAAATCTCTAGAGCCTCTGCCATGCTCCACGCCCCTCTCCCGCCCGCAAGGCCGAAGCGGCGCGTCCCTGCCCGGAGGCGAAAGCCGCATCTGGCGCTGGCGTGCCTCATGCTGGCGCTCGTTTCCTGCGGCCGTGGCCAAGGCGACGACAGTGCCGTCCGGGTCGATGTGATCGGCGAGCCCGAACAGACGGTCAATCCGCTGCGCGACAGCGTCTCCCCCGCCGCCAAGGCCATTCTGGGCGCGACTGCGCAGGGCCTGCTTGCCTATGACGCGCGCGGCGAGGTGGTGAGCGCGCTCGCGGAGAGCTGGATCGTCGAGGATGGCGGGCAGAGCTACATCTTCCGCCTGAGGCGCACCAGCTGGCCGGATGGCGAGCCGGTGAAGGCGGATCAGGTCGTCCGCCTGCTGCAGGAGCGGATGCGCGCCAACCCGCTCTCGCTGGCAGGCCTGAGCCCGCGCCTGCGTGCCATGACCGACCGGGTGATCGAGATCCGGCTGGACGCGCCGCTCCCGGTCTTCCTGCAATTGCTCGCGCAGCCGCAATTCGCCATTTTCTCGCGCGCCGGCGGCACCGGCCCCTATCGCGCCACGCGTGCCAATGGCGTCATCGCGCTCGAACCGATGCCGGCCGTGACGGACCCCGAGGCCGAACCCGAGCCGGCGCCCGCCCCGATCCTGCAGCGCAGCCTGCGAGTCCATCGCGCCGCCCTCGCGCTGGTCCGGTTTCGCGAGGGCAGGACCGATCTGGTCCTTGGCGGCCGCTTCCAGCATCTGCCGCTCGTGTCCGCCGCGGGCTTCGAGATGCGGGATCTGCGCGCCGATCCCGTCACGGGCCTGTTCGGCCTGGCTTTTGTGGGCAAGTCGGACTTCCTGGCGGATCTGTCCGTCCGCGATGCGCTCTCGCGCGTGATCGACCGGGAGAGGCTGGCCGCGACGCTGGGGCCTCCCGGCTGGCGCACGGCGGTCTTCCCCCTGCCCGGCCCGCTCGATCTGGGGCGACAGCCCAGCGCGCCCGGCTGGCATGACCGCCCGGTCGAGGAGCGCCTCGCCTCGGCGCGACGCGTGATCGAGGCGTGGCGCGCGGCCCATGATGACGACGATCCGCCGGTGCTGCGCATCGCCCTGCCCGAGGGCCCCGGTGGCTCGGTGCTGTTCATCGCCCTTGCGCGCGATCTGGGGCAGCTTGGCGTGCGGCTTGACCGGGTGGCGCTGGATGCCTCGGCCGATCTGCGCCTCATCGACGAGGTCGCGCCGTTCGACAGTGCCTTGTGGTATCTGAGCCGGCTCGATTGCCCGGCCCGCATCGCTTGCGATCCCCGCTCGACCAAGCTGCTCTCGGGCGCGCGCGAAGCGAGCGATCCCGGCGAGCAGGCCCGCCTGCTGGCCGAGGCGGAAGCGCTGATCGTGGCCCATGCCGGCTATATCCCGCTTGGCCAGCCCATCCGCTGGGCAATGGCGGCGCGCCGCCTCACCGGCTTCCAGCCCTCGCCGCGCGGCATCCATCCATTGAACCGGCTGATCGCCATCCCCAACTAATGAGATGCCGGCACCCCTTGCCGGCATCTTGTGAGGATCATCTGTGCCCATGGCTGGCAGCAATCCCCGTTTCGAAGACATGATGTCCGGGCTGGACCGCATGCCCGGTCTCGGCCGCGATCCGCGCGCGGTGCGCCAGCGCGTGGAAGCGATGGAGCAGATCCTCGAGAACGTCTTCACCCTGCCCGGTACGCGCATGCGCGTCGGGCTGGATGCCGTCCTCGGCGTCGTCCCGATCGTGGGCGATCTGCTGGCGGCCGCGATGGGCGCCTGGATCGTCTGGGAAGCGCGCAATCTGGGCATGTCGCGCTGGCAACTCATGCGCATGAGCGCCAATGTCGGCATCGACACCGCGATCGGCGCGATCCCGCTGGTCGGCGATGCCTTCGATCTGTTCTTCCGGTCCAACACGCGCAACCTGCGGATCATCCGCAAGCATCTGGACCGGCATCACCCGCAGGCGGCGATCATCGAGGGCTGAGCGCGCGCGAGCGCTGATCGGCCTTCAGCGCTGGCGGATGCGCAGCCGCCGTCCGGGCGCCGCGCCCTTGTTCCAGTCGGGTCGGCAGGCCGCGAAGCGCTGCTGCCGGTCCATGCACAGCCATAGTTCGTCGAGCCACCCGTCCTGCGTCATCCGCACGCGAATCGCGCGCGCGTCGAGCGCCGGCAGCCGTGCCCGGTTGGCCGCCATGAAGGCTTGCGTGAAGCGCGCGACCGTCAGCGTCCCGTCCGCCGCCAGACGCGCCATGTCGGGGAAGCGTACCCGCGCATAATGCCGCCGGGCAGCCGCGAAATAGGGCTCGGGCGTGCGCGCCATGCAGGTGCCGTGCCGCGCCCATTCATGCTGGAGCAGGTCCACCGAGGGCGTCGCGCACAGGCTGGCGCGTAGCACCGGCGTGCTCAGCCGCTCGGCAGGGCGGCAATATTGCGGCCAGTCCCGCCCGGTGCCCTGCGGCCAGAGCCCGTGCAGCACGAAGCCGAAGCGATTGTCCTTGCCCGCGCACTGAAAACTCGTCGAATCCCGCGCCTCCGCGCAATGCTGCGGCGACCAGCTCAGCGCGAGCAGATAGCCGCCGATCGGCATGATCCGGGGCTTCGCCTGCTCCCGGATGTCCTGGCGTGGCGCCTCGATCTGCTCGGGCAGCGCGCAGGCGGCCAGCTGGGCCTGCGCCGGCGCGCTGGCGAGATGCAGCGCGCCCAGAGCCGGCAGGACAAAGGCCAGTCCCCGGACGCCTGCCTGCACCCGGCCGGTCATGCCCGAAAATCGAGGCCGATATCCGCCGCCGGGGCCGATTGCGTCAGCCGCCCGACGCTGATGAAGTCCACCCCCGTCACGGCGAAGTCGCGGATATTCTCGAGCCGGATGCCACCCGACGCCTCGGTGGGCACGCGCTTGCCGACCAGCGTCACGGCCCCGCGCAGCACGGCGGGGCTCATATTGTCGAGCAGCAGATGCGTCGCCCCCGCGGCGATGGCGGGCTCGATCTGGTCGATCCGGTCGACTTCCACGATGATGCGCGCCACGCCCGCCGCCTTCGCCGCGCCCACTGCCGCGTCGACCGAGCCGGCGACGGCGATGTGGTTGTCCTTGATCATCCCCGCATCCCACAGGCCCATGCGATGGTTCTGCGCGCCGCCCATGCGCGTGGCATATTTGTCCAGCAGGCGCAGGCCCGGGATGGTCTTGCGGGTATCCAGCAGGATGGCGCCCGTGCCGGCGATCCGGTCGACATAGCTGCGCGTCAGCGTGGCGATGCCGGTGAGATGCTGCACGGTGTTGAGCGCGGATCGCTCGGCAGTGAGCATCGCCCGGGCCTTGCCGCGCAGCCGCATGAGGTCAGTGCCCGGCGTCACCTGCGCGCCTTCCGCCACCAGGATCTCGATCTCCACCTGCGGGTCCAACGCGCGGAAGAAGGCCGCCGCGATCGGCAGGCCCGCGACGCTCACCGCGTCCCGGCTGTCCATCACGCCCTCGAACATCGCATCGGCGGGGATCACGCTCTCGGACGTCACGTCGCGCCCCGTGGGCCCGAGGTCCTCGGCCAGCGTGGCCGCGACGAAGCCCGCGAGGTCGAACCCCTCGATGGCGAAGGCGTCATGCGCCGAGAATGTCGCGACGCTCACTGGCCTTCGCCCATCAGTTCCCGCTTGAGGAAGGCATGGAGCATCGCGGCGCGGATCGCGTCCTCGGCATGGTCGGCGCCCACCGAATGGCCGCCCTCGCGATATTCGTGATAATAGACGGTGTTGCCATAATCGCGCAGCCGCGCCGCCAGCTTGCGGGCATGGCCCGGATGCACGCGGTCGTCCTTGGTCGAGAGATAGAAGAAGGTCGGCGGATAGGTCACGCCCCGCTTCACATTCTGGTAGGGCGAATAGAGCTTGATGAAGGCCCAGTCCTCCGGCTTGTCCGGGTCGCCATATTCCGCCATCCAGGATGCGCCCGCCAGCAGCTTCGAATAGCGCTTCATGTCATGGAGCGGCGATCCGGAAATCACCGCGCCATAGAGGTCCGGCCGCTGCGTGAGCGCCGCGCCGACCAGCACGCCGCCATTGGAGCGGCCGGAAATGCCGATCTTCCCCTTGGGGCTGATCCCGGCCTTCACCAGATCCTCCGCAACGGCATGGAGGTCATCGAAGCTGTTCTGGCGCTTCTCGCGCAGTGCCGCATCATGCCAGGCCGGGCCATATTCGCCGCCGCCGCGGATATTGGCGAGCACATAGGCATTGCCGTCCTCCACCCAGAACAGGCCGAGCGGCCCGGCGCGATAGGGCTGGCCGGTGAGATAGCCCGGCAACTGTGCCGCGCGGAACCCGCCATAGGCATGGATGAGCGCGGGCACCGGTCCACTCGTGCCTTTCTTGCGCACGAGGAAATAGGGCACGCGCGTGCGGTCCTTCGATGTCGCGAAGCGCTGCTCCACGGTGAACTGGCTGGCGTCGAACCGGTCGGGCAGGCTCTGCACCCGCACCGGCGCGCCGCTGGCGGGCACGGCCATCAGCGTAGGCGGCTGGAGCATGCCCTCGACGGTGACGAAGGCGAGATCGCGCTTGCCCGCGCCATTGAGCAGGTGGACGGTCGCGTTCTCCGCGAGCGGCACGGCCCGGCTCGCCCAGCGCCCCGTCTTCGCGTCGCGCGTCAGGGCGAGCAACCGGCCCTGCACATCGTCCAGCAGGCTGATCCACACCAGATTGTCGGTCGTCTCGACATCCTGGACGGCCTGCGCGGCGGTCGGCGTGAAGATCAGCTCCGGCTTCGTCTCGCGCCCGGCCTCGATGTCGGCCAGCGACCAGGCCACCAGCGATCCCGCCGGAATGTCGCCGAGCGGCCGGTTGAGGAAGACGACCGCGCGCCCGCCTATGATGCCGCGCATGTCGGCGCTGTCGGGAATGGGCATCGGCACGAAGCGCCCGTCCGCCCGCCGCAGCAGCATGTCGGAAGTGTAGAAGTCCTTCGCGCGATAGCCGAACACCCAGCGCCGGTCGCCGTCCATGCGCGCGCCCGCGCTCATGCTCACATCCTGCTTCTGGCCTTCCAGCACGGTGCGCGCGGCGGACAGCGGCGTGCCGCGCTTCCATTCCTTGACGATCCGCGCATAGCCCGAATCGGTCATCGATCCGGCGCCGTAATCGGTGCCGACCAGCAGCGTGTCGGCATCCACCCAGGCGAGGGTGCTCTTGGCTTCCGGCAGCGTGAAGCCGTTCTTCACGAAGCTGCGGGTCTCCATGTCCCATTCGCGCACCACATCGGCATCGGTGCCGCCCGGCGAGAGCGAGACGAGGCAGCGCTTGTAGGCAGGCGCGAGGCAGTCCGCGCCATGCCAGACCCAGCTCTGTCCTTCCGCCTTGCCCAGCGCATCGACGTCGATCAGCGTCGTCCACACCGGCTTGCCGGCGACATAGGCGTCGAGCGGGCTGGAGCGCCAGATGCCGCGCGGATTCTTCGCGTCGCGCCAGAGGTTGACGACCCGGTCACCCATGATCCGGTCCGGCGTCGCGATCTGCGCTTCATCGTCGAGAATGGCCCTCGCACGGGCCCGGTCGCTCTCGAAGGTCGGCGTGGCGCGCAGCAGCTTGTCGGTCTCGGCATTCCAGGCCTCCACCTGCGCGATGGCGCGCGGCCCCTCGATCTCCTCGAGCCAGAGAAACGGGTCCTCCGCCTCGCTGGTCTGCGCGAGGAGCGCGGTCCCGGCGGTGCCGGTGAGGAGGATGGCGGCGAAAGCGGAGCGCACGACTCCGATGGACAGGCTGTTGGTCATGCCCCTCGATTAGACGCGCCGCCGACCCGCATCAACCGGCCAGGGCCGTTGCCCCGCTCATGGCCGGTCGAAGGTCTCGCGCATCGCGGAAAACGCCGCCTCGACTTGGGCCAGCGCCGGGCCTTCCAGGGCAAGGCGCGCCTGCTCCATCAACTGCTCCGCTTCCCGCGCCAGCATCGCCCGACGACGCGGTCCCCGGCAGCCATGCGCCACGCTGGCCAGGCATTCGAGGAACTTGCATGCCGCGATCGGGCTGCCGGCTGCGGCCAGGCGCACGGCACCGAAGCCGCGCCCCAGATAATGAGCGAAATCATCCGGCCAGGGATAGACACGGCGCCTGCCATCGGACGGCAGCAGCGCGCTGACCCCGAGATTGCGCCGCGCCAGCGAAGCCGTCGCGGCGGCGAGCCAGTGCAGCGCCGTGACGGCCGTGAACGGATCGTTGATGCCCGGCGAGAGGGCCCGCAAGGCGATTTCCGCCAGTTCGTCGATCAGGAAATCGGGGTCCTGCTCGGGCGTGCGCAACGCGCCGAACATGAACGCGCCCCGCAGGGTCTCCGCGCCGTCATCCGGAAGCGCGCCATGGACCCTGAGCAGCGGCACGTCCGGATTGACGAAATCCCCTGTCCGCAGGCTGAGCGCGAGGACGAGATCATGGTCGGAAGCGAAGGATTGCAACCGATCGAAATCGATCAGCGTGACATAGCCGGTCGCCCTTGCCGGCACCGGCGCGCCACCTGCGGGTGCCGCCGGCTCATCGTCCTGCCCGTCCTTCGGGAAGCGGTCCTCGATCTGCGCGATCAGCCGCTTGCCGACATGCTCCAGCACGGTGTTGATGCGGATGCTCGCCGGAATATGATGCAGGAAATAGACCAGCACCGCGACGGACAGCGCCATGAGCAAAGTGGCGACGAACAGGGATATCTGCGGCACGAAGCCATGTGCGTCGGCGCCCTCGCCGGGCATGCGCACCGCGCGAAGCACCAGAACGGCATAGACGAAGGTGGAGATGAAGCTGCCCAGGGCGAGCTGGTTGCCCTTGTCCTCCATGAAGTTGGTGAGCAGCCGGGGGCCGTAATTCCCGCTGGCATAGGCGACGGCGGCGATCGTGATCGAGAAGACGGTCGAGGCCACGCCGATCATCGATCCCGCGATGACCGTGAGGATGTTGCTTGCGCCTTCCGGGCGGGCAGGCACGATCCAGCCCGTGCGCGCCATCCAGTCGCTGCCGCCGGCATGATCGAGCGCGATGGTGACGCTGGCCGTCAGCACCGCCAGCACCGAGAAGAGGGCCGGGAAGAACCAGTAGCTCGCGTTGAGACTGAACCAGAAGGCGCGCAGCCTGGCCATGACGGCTCGACCTTTACTGCGAGCCGACAGCCCCGATGTCGCCCTGCCCCACCGTGCCGCTCGCCATCTCCAGCATGCGGTCGAGGCTCTTGCGGGCCGCGAGCCGCAGCGTCTCGTCCATCTCGATGCGCGGCTGCAGATCACGCAGGGAAATATACAGCTTTTCCAGAGTGTTGAGCGCCATATAGGGACAGATGTTGCAAGCGCAGTTGCCGTCCGCGCCGGGCGCGCCGATGAATGCCTTGTCCGGCACCGCCAGTTCCATCTGGTGGATGATATGCGGCTCGGTGGCGACGATCAGCGTGTCGCCTTCCATCGTGCGGGCATATTGCAGGATGCCGCTGGTCGAGCCGACATAATCGGCATGGTCGATGATCGAGGGCGGGCATTCGGGATGCGCGGCGACGGGCGCGCCGGGATGCTGCGCCTTGAGCTTGATGAGCTCCGTCTCGCTGAAGCTCTCATGGACGATGCACACGCCCGGCCAGAGCAGCATTTCCCGATCGAACTTGCGCGCCAGATAGCCGCCCAGATGCTTGTCGGGGCCGAAGATGATTTTCTGTTCCCGGGGAATCTGGCTCAGGATCGTCTCGGCCGATGAGCTGGTTACGATGATGTCGCTCAGCGCCTTCACTTCCGCCGAGCAATTGATGTAGCTGAGCGCGATGTGATCGGGATGCGCCTCGCGGAAGGCCTTGAACTGCGCGGGCGGGCAGCTGTCCTCCAGCGAGCAGCCGGCGTCCATGTCCGGCAGCACGACGATTTTCTCGGGCGAGAGGATCTTGGCCGTCTCGGCCATGAAGCGCACGCCGCAAAAGGCGATCACGTCGGCGTCCGTTTCCGCCGCCTTGCGCGAGAGTTCCAGGCTGTCACCGACGAAATCGGCCAGGTCCTGGATTTCCGGCCTCTGGTAATAATGGCCCAGGATGACGGCATTCCGCTCCTTGCGCAGCCGGTTGATCTCGGCGAGCAGGTCGATCCCCGCCAGGCTTCCGCCGATCCCGCCACGTGCGTCCATCATCGATTCTCCCGCTTGCTCACCTTTCGCAGATGGCCCCGGGAGCGCGCGGGTTCAACCTGTAATCGAGCGGGCCAGCGCGACGAACGGCGGAAATCCGGCAAGCGGGCGGATGAGCAGCACGAAGGCGAGCATCACGCCCACGCCCCAGCGATAGGCCGGGTGGACCCGTCCGCGCGTCCGCCAGTCGTAGATCATCCCCGCTGCGAAATAGAGCAGCAGCACGCCCGCGATCCACCAGACCACGCTTTCGCCCAGCAGCGGCAGGGGCAGCAGCCGCCCCCAGGCCGGGCCGAGCGCCACCAGCGTCCCGCCCAGCATCAGTCGCCGATGCCAGTCGGTCCGTCGGCGCAGGCGGATGCCGGCCCAGACCAGCCCCGCGAAGGCGAGGATATTGAGCCAGTCCATGGCGAGGAAGAAGACCGGATCGAAGAAGGGCGGCGCGCGGCCCGCCGCCAGCGAGAGCGCGGTGACCGTGAAGCCGACCAGCACCATCCACACGCTCCATGCCGCGCCGACCATGCCGAGCCGCCGATGCAGCGCGAGATTGCCCTGCCACACGAGCAGGTTCTGCACGAGATAGAGCGTCACCCAGCCCATCATCGTGAGCGCATGGACATGCACCCACCATGGCGCGCCGAAGCTCGACTGGCCGATGACAATGAAGAAGCCGAAGCCGCCCACCGCCGTCACGGCGATGGCAATGGCCATGGCGAGGAAGAAAGTCCGTTCCCTGTCGATGCCGGCCGGAGCCGGAGTCAGTATCGTCGCCATGCCACCGTCCCCCAGCATGCCTCGAATGACGGGAGAATGCGCCGCGCGGTAGGCGCCGTCAAGCAGCCGCGCCGGTCTCCCGCGCCGACCAGAAGGCTCCTGCGGACCGGACGAGTGCCCGGCGCTCCAGGTCGATGAGATGCGCGAGCACGGATCGCCCGGCGGCGCCGTGCAGGCGCGGATCGAGCCCGGCATACATGGCGGCGACCATCGCGGGAATCGCGCTGGGCCCTTCCCGCCCGAGATGGCGCAGGATCTGCCCCTCGCGCATCCGGCGATGGCCCAGCAGATGCCGCACGAAGCGCTGCGGCTCGGCGACCGGCTCGCCATGGGCGGGATAATAGAAGCGGTCAGCGCGCGTCATCAGCCGCTCCAGCGAGGCGAGATAGGCGGTCATGTCGCCATCGGGCGGCGAGACCACGCTGGTCGACCAGCCCATCACATGGTCGCCGGTGAACAGCACCGCTTCCTCCGCCAGCGCGAAGCAGAGATGATTGGACGTGTGGCCCGGCGTCGCCAGCGCGGTGAGCGTCCAGCCCTCGCCTGAGAGTTGCTCGCCATCGGCCAGTACCCGGTCGGGCGCATAATCGGCATCGAAGGCGGCGTCGGCGCGCGGCCCCTCGTCATCGAGCGTGAGCGGCGCGCATCCGATGATGGGCGCGCCGGTCAGCGCTGCCAGTGGCGCGGCGGCCGGGCTGTGGTCGCGGTGGGTGTGCGTGCACAGGATCGCCTGCACCGGCCGGCCGTCGATCGCGGCGAGGATCGCGGCGAGATGCCGCTCGTCCGCCGGACCGGGGTCGATGATCGCCAGATCGTCCGTTCCCACCAGATAGGTCTGCGTGCCCTCATAAGTGAATGGCGAGGGATTGGGCGCGAGCAGCCGGCTCACCAGCGGGGAAAGGGCCTTGAGGACGCCGGCTTGCGGGGCGGCCTCCGGCGCGCTCCCCGGCTCGGGCTGGGACATGACGGGGGAAGCGGGCTCGGCCATGCTTCCCATGTGTCACCCCGCGCCGCGAATGCAAGTCCCGTCGGGCGCGGCCGGCGCCGCGCCCGACGATCTCTTAGGGGCGATCGACATTCAGATGATGGCGTGGCGAAAATGGTGGTTTCTCGGGACCCGGAGCGCAGCGTACTCAAGGTACGTGAGCACCGGAAGCACGGGAAACCGCCATTTGCAGGCCGCCAGCGCTGGATGTCGATTGGCCCTAGTCGCGCGCCCGCAGGCGGTCCACCTGTCGGTCGAGATCACGCATCATCCGCGCGCGGGACTGCTCGGGGATGCTCGGGTTGCGGGCGATGTCGGCCCGGGCCTGCTGCAGCCCGCGCACCGCGCTCATGCGCGCATGCCGCTCCATGTCCTCCCCGCAGATGCGGATGCTGATCTTCTTGCGCTCGCGGCCGTCCACCCGCACCGTGCTTTCGTGCGTGTCGACATAGCTCTTGCTGTCCGAGCAGCCCGACCCCTGGCGCACTTCCACGATCGGGACGGTCGCGTCGATCTCGGCCCGCGTGGGTGTGGTGACCCGGACGTGGCGATATTTGTCGCCCCAGCTGTACGCCACAGACGGCGGCGTCGGGGGCGACGGCGGCGTGCGCATGGAGGAATGAGCGGGCGGCAGCGGCGGCTCGGGCGGGGCCGGCGGCAGCGGCGGTTCCGGCATATCGGGCGCCATGGCGACGCGGGCGGCGCGGGCCTCGGCGGCGGCGGCACGGGCCTCGGCCTGGGCGGCGCGCGCCTCGACCTTGGCCGCACGGGCCTGCTGGGCGACCGCGCGGGCCTCAAGCTGCGCTGCCCGCGCATCCTGCTCGGCGCTCGCGGCTTCCCGCGCAGCGTCATGGGAGACGGCCGCGACGGCCTGCGAGACGGCCGGAAGCGAAGGGAGAAGGTCCGCGTTGCGAGGGATCGGCAGAGCCTCGCTCACCTTCGCTCCGACCTGGGCGGCCATGCCTTCGCCGGACGCCGTAAGGGCAAGCCCCGCGATCATGACCGCGCCGGTCAGTGTGACGCCCGCGAGGCGCCGGCGCATGCTGGGGCTTTTCCTGGACAACATGGATAGTCTCCGTTTCAGTCGGTTGACGCTATTGAGATGGCAGACGGCGGAGAGCGCCCCGCCGCTCGCGCATTTGACCAGCGCGCGGCCATAGGCATGGCCCAGCCCCCGGTCGCGAATGGCGCCGATGACGTCCGCGTCGCACGCCATTTCCTGGTCGGCGCGGAAGGCGCGATAGGCATACCACGCAATGGGATTGCACCAGTGCAGCGCGAGGAAGCCGAGCGCGAGGCTGTTGGCGATCAGGTCGCCGCGCCGGTGGTGGGCCAGCTCGTGCGCCAGCGCCATGGCATGTTCCTCGACGTCGAAGCGCGTCATCGCGTCCTTGGGGAAGACGATGAAGCGGCGCCGCAGCCCGAAGGCGACCGGGCCCTGCACATGCGGGCTGGCCATGAGGTTGATGCCCCGCGCGGGCGAGCGCCGCCGGGCGGCATGGGCCAGCACTTGCCGGCAGAAGCGGCGATAGCTCAGCATCTGCCAGAGCGCGAACACTGCCGCCCCGGCAAGCCAGAGCCCGGCAAGCGCCGCCACGACCGGGAAACCGTCCGTTCCTTGCGCGGGCAGCGCCTGGGCGACCTGCAGGTCCGTCATGCGGGTGCGCACCAGCTCGGTGAGCGCTCCGGTGGCGCCCAGTCCGGCGACCGGCAGGTCCGCGGGCACGACCATGGAGATCGGCAGCAGGGACAGGGGCGGCATGACCATGCGCAGCGCCGGGAGCAACCAGAGCGCATAAGCGACCCGCGCCCCGAACGTCTGCCGCACGGGATCGCGGATGATCAGCACGAGCAGCATGAGGCCGCTGGTGGCGATCAGCGTTTCGACGAGCCAGGCGATCATGGCTTGAGCGCCTTGAGCAGGGCCTCGATCTCGGCGATGTCCTTGTCGGAAAGTTGCTGCGTCTCGGCGAGATGCGCCACCAGCGGCGAGATCTGGCCGCCGAACAGCCGGTCGACGAGCCGCCGGGATTCATGCGTCACATAGGATTCGCGCTCGACGAGCGGGCGATAGAGATAGCGCCGCCCGTCGGCCTCATGCGCGATCACGTCCTTGCTGACCAGTCGCGCGAGCAGCGTCTTCACGGTCTGCAGGCTCCAGTCCCGCTCGTCCGCCAGCGCCTCGCTGACTTCGATCGCCGTCAGCGGGGATCGGCGCCAGAGCACCTCCATCACCGCATGTTCGGCATCACTGATGCGTTCACCCATGTCTTGTCCTCCCTTGGCAGACTCGACTGATTACAACTGTAATCGACATCTACGACTGTAGTCAATAGGAAGGAAAAGCTGCACGCCCGATGAACGATTGCCCTGTCGGGAAACTTTACAGCCGCACCCATGGATAACGCGCGCTTAACTGCCGGATGCGGCCGGAAAAGCCCGGTCGGCCAGGCTGGCACGGCGCTTGCGTATCAAAGGATGCACCCGCAAACTGGGGGATGCGGCTGGTCTCCTCGCCCATCCCCCACATTTTTCCGATCCGGAAAAGCGAGCGCTCCCACGTCGCCATGCTCGCCGCGGTCCGGCATCATCCCATCCATGGCAGAGGGAGGCGATCACAGGACCGCCCTGCCCCGTCACGGCACATGGTTCGCAGGCGCACGGCGCGCCTGCTGGAAATAACGCTGGATAAGACGCGGCCCGAACATCCGGGCCGGCGGGATCAGGCGGCGATGACGCCGCGCTCGACGAGGACCTGCTGCAGTTCGCCGGCCTCGTACATTTCCATCATGATGTCCGAGCCGCCGAGAAATTCGCCCTTCACATAGAGCTGGGGAATGGTCGGCCAGTCGGAGAAGCTCTTGATGCCCTGCCGGATTTCCTGATCCTGCAGCACGTCCACGCTCTCGAACGGCGCGCCGAGGCGCTCCAGGATGGCCACCGCGCGGCTGGAGAAGCCGCACTGCGGAAACAGCGGCGTGCCCTTCATGAACAGCACGACGTCATTCTTGCTGACGATATCGGCAATGCGGTTCTGGATGGTCTCGGTCATCATCGGTCTCCGGGCAGCGGTGAATGGCGCGCCCCGCGCTCTTCACCTGTCAATTGGGGACGGCAGTCGTCAGTTGCAAGGCATGGAGCACGCCGCCCATCCGCCCGCCGAGCGCGTCATAGACGGCGCGCTGCTGGGCGATGCGGGTCTTGCCCCGGAAACTCTCGGACGTGACATGCGCGGCATAATGATCGCCATCGCCCGCCAGATCGGTGATCTCGACGGTCGCGTCGGGGATCGCCGCGCGAATCAGGGCCTCGATTTCGTCGGCAGCCATCGCCATGACAGGTGCCTCAGCCTTCCTGCATGAACTGGCGGCGCGCCTCGGCCATCTTGTCGCCGAGCGCGGCGCGGATCCGGGCATCGTCCATGTCGACGCCGGCCGAGACCAGATCGCCCAGCACCTTGCGGATCACATCCTCGTCGCCGGCTTCCTCGAAGTCGGCCTGGACGACGGCCTTGGCATAGGCATCCGTCTCTTCCTTGGTCAGCCCCATCAGGGACGCGGCCCATTCGCCCAGCAGGCGATTGCGGCGCGCCGTCACCCGGAATGCCAGTTCCTGGTCCTTGGCGAACTTGGTCTCGAACGCCTTCTCGCGATCGTCAAATCCATTCATGGATGAAAAGCCCTTGTCTCTTGTGTCTCTTGTGCAGCGTGCGGATTCGCTGCCTGTTTAGGAACCCGCCACGCTCATGGCAACGCGCTTCGCCGCGCCGGTCCCGGGAGGGTGGCGCCCGGTCATCGTCTCACGCCGCCGCCGGCACCAGCCAGGGCCGCCGCGCCGCGTCCATCCGTTCGAAGGCGGCAATCGCGTCGTCGCTGCGGATGGTAAGGCCGATCTCGTCGAGCCCGCCGAGCAGGCAGGCCTTGCGGAACGGATCGATCTCGAAGGTGAAGCGATCCTGGAACGGCGTGGTGACGGTCTGGTTCTCCAGGTCGATGGTGATGGTGTCGGTCTTCGCGACCTCCAGCAGCCGGTCGACTGCCTCCTGCGGCAGCACCACGGTCAGGATGCCGTTCTTGAAGGCATTGCCCGAGAAGATGTCCGAGAAGCTCGGCGCGATCACGGCCGTGACGCCCATGTCGATGAGCGCCCAGGCGGCATGTTCGCGGCTCGACCCGCAGCCGAAATTGTCGCCCGCCACGATGATCGGCGCGCCGGCATAGCGCGGATCGTCGAACACATTGTCCGGCTCCTTGCGCAATGCCTCGAACGCGCCCTGCCCCAGCCCGCTGCGGCTGATCGTCTTGAGCCACTTGGCCGGAATGATGATGTCGGTGTCGACATTCTTCATGCCGAAGGGATAGGCGCGGCCCTCGACCTCCTTGACCGGTTCCATGAAACTGCCTCCAATCGTCAGATGCCGCGCTGGTGACCGATCGGGCCCGAGCCGTCAAGGCCGCCGCCCCCGCGCCGCGCATTCGGCCCGCTCATTCCGCCGCCTCGGGGAAGGCCGGCAGGCTGGCGACATCGCGATGGTCGTGCTGGATGATGAGCTTCGCGCCCAGCGCCTTGGCGATGGCCTTGAGCCGGTCGATCGAGGCCAGCGAATCCGCGCGATCGGTATTGAAGCCCGGCACCCGGTCATGCTCGTAATTCTCGCGGAAATGCACGGCATCGCCGGAGATCAGCACCGGCCCCGTCTTCGGCAGGCGCACCAGCAGGCCGTGATGGCCCGGCGTATGGCCCGGGAGGTTCAGGATGGTCACGCTGCCATCGCCGAACACGTCCTTGTCGCCCGTCAGCTGCTCAACCGTGCCGCCACCGCTGATCCAGTGCGCCAGCGGCGCGGGATCGGCATTGGCATAGCGTGGCGGCGTCGCGGTCAGCACCGCCCAGTCGCCGGCGCCGATCAGCAGCTTGGCCTGCGGGAAGCGGCTTGCCTGCCCGATATGATCGCCATGATAATGGCTGATGCCGACGAACGCGACCTTCGCCGGATCGACGCCGATCTCGGCTAGCTGCTCGGGCAGCGTGCGGCGCAGCAGGATGGTATCGTTGGAGCCCGCGAAGCCGGCGTCCCACAGCATGAACCGATCGCCATGGCGGATGAGGTAGCAGCTCGCGACGAACGGCATCCTGAGCGGCGGATCAGTATAAACGTACGCGTCCGAGAAGGCGCTGACATCGCGCGGCTGGCGAAATTCGCCGCAATCGAGCCGGGTGAGCGTGATGGCCGCGGGGGCCGAAGCGGGCGGCTTGGCGCTCGCGGGCGATGATGTCTGTGTCTGCGCCTGCGCGATCGCGGGCGTCATGAGTAGCAGCGCCGCCATCGCGGCGCATGCGGGTCCGGCCAACGTCCGGTGGCGCATCGTCCCTCTCCCTTCCGAATGCGGAAGGTCAGCGGGGCGTGCCGACCTCCGGCTTGGCGTTACCGAGCCCGACGGCCATGGCTGCACTGCCGATGGCGCCGAGCACCAGGATCCAGAAAATCTTTTTCATTGCGCCCCTTAACCTTGTTCGTTCCCCATTAGGTCACGGACGTCGGCAAGTCGACCCTTAATCGCCGCGGCAGCGGCCATGACGGGCGAGACCAGGTGGGTGCGCGATCCGGGGCCCTGCCGCCCCATGAAGTTGCGGTTGCTGGTCGAGGCGCAGCGCTCGCCGCTCGGCACCCGGTCGGGATTCATGCCCAGGCACATCGAGCAGCCCGGTTCGCGCCACTCGAACCCGGCCTCGATGAAGATGCGGTCCAGCCCTTCCGCTTCGGCCTGCCGCTTGACGAGCCCGGAGCCCGGGACGACCAGCGCCTGCCGGATGCGGTCGGCGATCCTGTGGCCCTTCAGCACCGCCGCGGCGGCGCGCAGGTCCTCGATCCGGCTGTTCGTGCAGCTGCCGATGAAGATATGCTCGACGCTCACATCCTCCATCCGCTGGCCGGCGGAGAGGCCCATATATTCCAGCGATCGCGCCGCGGCCGCGCGCTTGGCGGGGTCCTCGAAGCTCTCGGGATCGGGCACCATGCCGGTGATCGGCACGACATCCTCGGGGCTCGTGCCCCAGGTGACGTTGGGCGCGATGTCGCTGGCGGCGAGCCGCAGCGTCTTGTCGAATTTCGCGCCCTCGTCGGTCACCAGCGTGCGCCACCAGGCCAGCGCGCGTTCCCAGTCCTCGCCGTGCGGCGCCATCGGCCGGCCCTTGAGATAAGCGAAGGTCTTCTCGTCCGGCGCGAACAGGCCGGAGCGCGCGCCGCCCTCGATCGCCATGTTGGCGACGGTCAGGCGCCCCTCGATGCTCATCTCGCGGAAAGTCGAGCCGCGATATTCCACGACATGCCCCGTGCCCCCGGCCGTGCCGGTGCGGCCGATGATCGCCAGCACCACGTCCTTGGGCGTCACGCCATAGCCGAGCGTGCCTTCCACCTCGATGGCGAAGGTCTTCGAGCGCTTGAGCTGCAGCGTCTGCGTGGCCATCACATGCTCGACCTCGCTGGTGCCGATGCCGAAGGCCAGCGCGCCGAGTGCGCCGTGCGCGGCCGTGTGGCTGTCGCCGCAGACCAGCGTCGTGCCGGGCAGCGTGAAGCCCTGTTCCGGGCCCACGACATGCACGATGCCCTGCTCGGGCGCCACCGCGTCGAAGTAGCGCACGCCGAATTCCGGCGCGTTGCGCTCCAGCGCCGCGAGCTGCTGGGCGCTCTGCGGGTCCTCGATCGCCAGGCGATGGCCCTGCGCGTCCACGCGCGCCGTGGTCGGCACATTATGGTCCGGCACCGCCAGCGTCAGGTCCGGGCCGGCGCAGCTTGCGCCCGGCGAGGCGAAGCCCCTCGAAGGCCTGGGGGCTCGTCACTTCATGGACGAGATGGCGGTCGATATAGATGAGGGACGTGCCGTCGTCGCGTGTCTCGACGACATGCGCGTCCCAGATCTTCTCGTAGAGCGTGCGCGGTTTCTCGGTCATTTCGCCGCTTCCCTAGCGCCGCGGGCATCGCGGCGAAAGCCCTATATTGGCCGCGCGAGGTCCGCTTCAATGGTGCGGGATGCCAGCCAGTAGTGCGCCGAGGCCCAGAGATAGACCGCCGCCATGCTTGCCATGGCAAAGCCCAGCGCCAGTCCCGGGTCGATGCCGCGCGCCGCATAGCCGTCGCTCACCGCGCCGAGCAGCAGCGGGCCGAAGCCGCCGCCGACCAGCGTATAGATCATCGACGTGAAGGCCGTGCCTGTCGCGCGCATGCGCGGGCTGAGCATGTTCTGGAACGTGCCCTGCGTCGGCCCCAGATAGGTATACTGGATGATGCCGCACAGGCCCACCAGCACCACGATCAGCGCCGGCTCGTCACGCGTGATGGCGAAGGCATAGAGCGGCCCGACGAGGCACAGGGTGATCGCCGGCATCAGCGCATAGGCCCGCGGATTGCCGCGCGAGGCCAGCCGGTCGGCAAGCCAGCCCGAGCCCAGGATGCTGAGCGTCGCCGGCAGGCTGGCGACGAGCCCGGCGACCAGTCCCGCCTCCACCAGCGTGAAGCCGAAGCGCCGGATGAGATAGGCCGCCAGGAAGGCATTGAGCCCGAAGCCGACCATCCCCGCGAGGCTGGAGCCCATCAGCATGTTGCGCATGGTCGGCCAGCGCAGATAGCGGCCGATCACCGCGCCGAGCGGCGGCACGGTGTCGCTCGCGCCCGCCGGGCCGTCATGCCGCCCGCGCCGGGGTTCGGCGACGAACAGCGCGAGCAGCAGGGCCAGGATCAGCCCCGGCACCGCCGCCACGAACAGCGCCGCGCGCCAGCCATAGAGCTGCGCGATCAGCGCGCCGCCGCTGGCCCCGATGAAAGCGCCGAGCGGCGGCGCCAGATTGAGCGCCGCCATCATCGTCGCCCGCTTCTCGCGCGGGAAATAATCGGAGACGACCGAATAGGTGGCCGGGAGTCCCACCGCCTCGCCCACGCCCACGCCGATCCGCGCGAGCAGGAGCTGGACATAGCTCGCCGCGAGCCCGCAGACGGCGGTAGCGGCGGACCAGAGCACCGTGCCCACCCAGATCAGCGTGATCCGCCGCCGCCGCTCGGCGATCCGCGCGATGACGAGGCCAAGGCCCACATTCAGCACCGCGAAGGCAAGGCCCGTCACGATGCCGAGCTGCGTGTCGCTGAGCGAAAACTCCTGCTTGAGCGGCTCGGCCAGCACATTCATGATGATCCGGTCGACAAAGCCGACCACGCCGATCGACGTCAGCAGCACGAGCGCCAGATATGGCCGCTCCTTGATGGTCCCGATGGCCATTCACCCTCCCCTGTTATTGCGCGCCCTTTGCCGGACCTGCGCATGCCGGGGCAACAGAAAAGACGCGGCGCACGAAAAAGGCGGCCCGGCGCAATGCCGGACCGCCCTATACAGGACTGCGATGTCCGCTCAGGCCGTGGCCAGAGCGACCTCATATTTCGCGGTCGTCTTCTGCGCGACTTCCTCCGCCGTCACGCCCGGGGCAAGCTCGATGAGCCGGAAGGGCTCGTCATGGCTCGTCCGCTGGAACACGGCGATATCGGTCACGATCATGTCGACGACATTCTTCCCCGTCAGTGGCAGCGTGCAGGCGGGGATGAACTTGGGCTCGCCATGCTTGCTGGTGTGCTCCATCACCACGATGATCTTCTTGACGCCCGCGACCAGGTCCATGGCGCCGCCCATGCCCTTGATCATCTTGCCGGGGATCATCCAGTTGGCGATGTCGCCGCCCTCGGAGACTTCCATCGCGCCGAGCACGGTCAGGTCGATGTGCCCACCGCGGATCATCGCGAAACTGTCCGCGCTGGAGAAATAGACCGAGCTGGGCAGCTCGCTGATCGTCTGCTTGCCGGCATTGATGAGATCGGGGTCGACCTCGTCCTCATAAGGGAAGGGGCCGATGCCGAGCATGCCGTTCTCGGATTGCAGCGTCACTTCCACGCCGGGCGGGATGTGGTTGGCCACCAGCGTCGGGATGCCGATGCCCAGATTGACGTAGAAGCCGTCCTTCAGCTCCTTCGCGGCGCGCGCCGCCATTTCATCGCGGGTCCAGGGCATTATGCGGTCTCCCCCATCTTCTCTTCACGCGGCCGAACGGTGCGGAACTCGATCTTCTTGTCGTAGGGCGCGCCCACGATCATGCGCTTCACATAGATGCCCGGCAGATGGATGCAGTCGGGGTCGAGGCTGCCGGTCGGCACCACTTCCTCCACTTCCGCAACGCAGATCTTGCCGGCGGTCGCCATGGGCTGGTTGAAGTTGCGGGCGGTCTTGCGGAAGATAAGGTTGCCGCTCTCGTCCGCCTTCCAGCCCTTGATGATGCACAGGTCCGCATAGATGCCGCGCTCGAGCACATAGTCCTGCCCGTCGAAGACCTTGGTCTCCTTGCCCTCGGCCACCTGCGTGCCCACGCCCGTCTTGGTATAGAAGCCGGGAATGCCCGCGCCGCCGGCCCGGCAGCGCTCGGCGAGCGTGCCTTGCGGGCAGAACTCCACCTCCAGCTCGCCGGAGAGATACTGCCGCTCGAACTCCTTGTTCTCGCCGACATAGGACGAGATCATCTTCCTGATCTGGCGCGTGCGCAGCAGCTTGCCGAGCCCTTCATTGTCGATGCCGGCATTGTTGGACGCGACCGTGAGGTCCTTCACGCCGGAATCGCGAATGGCGTCGATCAGCCGCTCCGGAATTCCGCAAAGGCCAAAGCCGCCCGCGCAAAGCAACATCCCGTCGAACAGCAGCCCGTCCAGGGCAGCCTTCGCATCGGGGTAGAGTTTCTTCATCGGTATCTCCCTCTCCGCAACCGAACCAGCGCACGCCAGCCCATAAGATGCGCCCGCTTTCCGGTCAAACCCGCAGCCTTGCGGAAAGCGGCAGCAATATGAAACGGAGACGGAAATTCCGCAGCGCGAAAATGGGCGGACGGGCATTCCGACCGGAAGCAACAACTCCCGCAAGGCCAGGCGTCGGTCGGCTCAGGCGCAGCCCCTCCCCGCACGCGCGAGCCATTTCCCCCGTCGTCACCCCGGGCTTGCCCCGGGGTCCCGCTTCCTTTCAAGCGATCCCCAAAAGAGCCAAGGCAGCACAGGCAGCCCACGCGTCCGCCACGCAGATCCCAGAAGACAGCGGGCCCCCGGGGCAAGCCCGGGGCGACGGATGCGCAAGGCAGCGCCACGCTCACAACCTAGGCTGCGTGAAGAAATTCCAAACGTGAACGACCGACGGCTATCAGGAGCCGTGTCTCAGCCCTGCTACGGCCGAAATGTTGTGGCGAGCGGACATTTCCACTTTTCGTCATTCCCGCGCATGCGGGAATCCAGCTGAGACATCGCGTACGAGTGCCGGGGTGCAACTGGATTCCCGCATGCGCGGGAATGACGATGTGGGACGAGGTGACGTCTCCTTTGTCGTCGTATCCGGAACGCCCAATGTGGGACGCGAAGCACGGATAGCTGTCGTGCCTTTGGCGCGAATCTGTCCACGCGCCCCAAGCCCCTTCCCTTCAGAGGAAAGGTCGGGTTGGGATACGGGCCGGCACGTCGATCGACCGCCAAGCGATGGACTGTCCTCGCCCGTCTTTCAACGAAGGCGCGCGAGTCCGGCAGGCCCCGATCGGGGGCCTCGCACATCACCCGGCCCCACCTTCCCTCTCCAGCTTATCCCCGCTCGGGCACGGTCCACATATAGATCATCTTGCCGGCCACTTCCTCGCTGCGCTCGGGTTCCCAGTCACCCATGAGGAAATCATGGCTGACGATCCGGGTGCCGGGCTTGAGGTCCTTCAGCAGCCGGGGCCGCAGCTTCTCGTTGAGCGTGGGCAGCAAGTAGAGCGTGACGACCGTCGCCTCGGAGAAGTCGGTCTTGAAGAGGTCCTCCTGCTTGAAGGTCACCTTGTCGGTCACGCCGGCCTTCTGCGCGTTCTCCCGTGCTTCCCGGATGCGCTGGGGATCGATGTCGATGCCCACGGCGCGGATGTTGAAGGTCTTGGCGGCGGTCACGGGAATGCGGCCATCGCCCGAGCCGAGATCATAGAGAATGTCCCCGTCGCCCACCTTGGCCATGGCCAGCATGGCTTCCACCACCGGCTGGGGCGTGGGCACGTAGATCACGTCGGGGCGTTGGGTGCCTTGCTGCGCCGTGTCCTGCGCGTGAAGCGTCGCGATTGTCACGCTCGCGCCGAGCGCGAGGGCGGCACCGATCATCAGGCTTTTCATCAGTCCATCTCCTCTGTTTCATGCGGTTTCAGGAAGACCAGGAGAATGCCCCCGAGCGCGAGGACGGCGACGCCGACCCAGGCGCCGGTCCCGGCGTAGACGAGGCTCGAATAGAGCAGGTAGAGGCTGGTGGCGCAGAAGATGGCGGGCACCAGCGGATAGAGCGGCACGCGGAACGGCCGCGCGCGCTGCGGCTCCCGCCAGCGCAGCACGAACAGGGCGAGGCCGACGAGGAACAGGAACACCCAGAAGACCGGGGCGGTATATTCGAGCGCGAGGCGGAAGCCGTCCAGCGCGAAGACCCCGGCGAACACCAGCAGCAGCGCCACCGCGCCCTGCGCGAGAATGGCATTGCCCGGCGTATCGCGATCGGTCCTCCAGCGCCCCGCCCAGCGCAGTGCCGGGAAAGCCCGGGCCAGCGCACACAGGCTGCGCGCGCCGGTGATGACCGTGGCATTGGCGGAGGTGAGCGCGGCCAGCGCGACGATCACGCTGATGAACACTGCGCCGGTGCCGCCCAGCGCGCGCTGCATCGCCTCGGCCGCCACCGCTTCCGCGCTCGCCATGCCGGCAAGGCCGAGCACGCGCAGGAAGGCCAGATTGGCCAGCACGTAAAGCACCGTCACGATCCCGAGGCCGATCACCATCAGCCGGCCGAGCCGGCGCGGCGCGTCCTTCACTTCGGCGGAAAGATACACCGCTTCGTTCCAGCCGCCATAAGTGAGGAGCACGAAGACCATGACGAGGCCGAGCGCACCGCCCCCTTCCCCGCCCGCTACCGCCGTCGTCGTCTCGACGGGCGCCGCCGGGGCAAGCAGGAATGCGGCGGCGATCACCGCGACGAGGCCGAGCACTTCGGCGATCGTCAGCAGCGTCTGCGCCTGCGCGCCCACTTTCACGCCGACCCAGTTGGCGCCGCTCACCGCGATCACGACCAGCGCGGCATAGATGGCGGAGGAATAGGGACCGATGGGCGCGACCATCGCCACATAATCGCCGAACACATAGGCCAGCAGCGCCAGCGAGCCGGTCTGGATGACCGAGAAGCGCGCCCATCCGTAGAGGAAGGCCGTGCGCACCCCATAAGCACGCTGGAGGAAATGATAGTCGCCGCCGAAATGCGGGTAGGAGGCGGCCAGTTCCGCATAGCAGAGCGCACCGAGGATCGAGAGCAGCCCGCCGGCGATCCAGGCGCCGATGAGCATTGCCTCGCTGCTGGAGAATTCGGCGACCAGCGCGGGCGTGCGGAAAATGCCGGCACCGACCACGATGCCGATTGTCAGCGCAAGCACATGCCTGTCGGAAAGGATCTTGCGGGGCGCGCCGGCCGGTGCATCGCCGGACCCTTGCGCCGGTGTTCGGCGAATGGGGTCGGCGGCATAGCCGGTCGCGCTGGTCATCGGCGCGCGGCCATCACGGCGCAGGTCAGCGGCGGAACGCGTCCCGGGCCTTTCATGACGCGCGCGCCCTGCACTGGCGGCCAGCAGGCGCGACTGTCCTGTATTTGCTGATCCGGCACAGCATTCTCCTGCCGTCGCTCTCGTCAAAAGGAAGCAACCAGCCGCACGAGGGAAAGTTCCGGCGGAATCAGAAAATATTATATTTCAATGATTTATCTTTTATATCGAAAGCGTCACGCTCGGGTAGCCTGTCCGCGACAATAAAAAAGGGCCCGCAAGGCCCCTCGTTTCGCAACGGCGTTTTTATGCGTCCTAAAGTGTCCGGTTTTTCCGGAGGAAAAGCTCGCTTTTCGCCAACCTCTGGTAGGGGCCGGTCCTCCGGTGGGGTGGTTCAGTCTACCCCACCGGAAAGCCGAGAAATCAGACCTTGTCGCCGAGCGCGCCCTTGATGGCGCCGCCGACCTTCTGGGCCTTGCCCTTCAGCTCCTGGCCCACGCCTTCGGCTTCCTGGTCGGGATCGTTCCGCGCGCGGCCAATGCCCTGCTTGACCCGGCCCGCGGCTTCGTTGGCGGTTCCTTTCGCCTTGTCGACGAATTCACCCATCATGCTCTCCATCTGTCGGGGCGCCGGCCTGTCCGGCGCGTCGAAGAGAGAACGGATGAGCATGGGGCAGGTTCCTGCGGACGGGGCGCCCCGCGCCTCCGTTCACCGCATCACCGGCTGGTCCGATGACCGGCGGGCCGGCATCAGGTCAGATCAGGCCGGCCAGCGGGCTCGACGGATCGGCATACATGCGCCGGCCCATGCGCCCGGCCAGATAGGCCATGCGCCCGGCTTCCACCGCCGCCTTCATCGCGCCGGCCATCAGCAGCGGGTTCCTCGCCTCGGCAATGGCGGTGTTCATGAGAACCCCGGTGCAGCCCAGTTCCATCGCCACGGCGGCATCGGAAGCGGTGCCCACGCCCGCGTCCACCAGCACCGGCAGCTTCGTGCCCTCGACGATCAGGCGGATCGTCACCCGGTTCTGGAGGCCAAGGCCCGAGCCGATCGGCGCGCCCAGCGGCATGATCGCCACCGCGCCGGCATTCTCCAGCTGCTGCGCGGCGATGGGGTCGTCCGTGCAATAGACCATCGGCTTGAAGCCTTCCTTCGCGAGCACTTCGGTCGCGCGGATGGTTTCCATCATATTGGGGTAGAGCGTGCGCGCCTCGCCCAGCACTTCCAGCTTCACCAGGTCCCAGCCGCCCGCCTCGCGCGCCAGGCGCAGCGTGCGAATCGCGTCCTCGGCCGTGAAGCAGCCGGCGGTATTGGGGAGATAAGTGACTTTCTTCGGATCGATGAAATCCGTGAGCATCGGCGCCTTGGGATCGGACACGTTCACCCGGCGCACCGCCACGGTGACGATCTCCGCACCGGAGGCTTCCACCGCCGCGGCATTCTCCGCGAAGTCCTTGTACTTGCCGGTGCCCACGATCAGGCGGGAACGGAAGGTCCGCCCTGCGACGCTCCAGCTGTCGTCCGCCAGCACCGGAGAGCCGTCGCCCCCGCCGACGAAATGGACGATCTCCAGCTCGTCGCCGTCCTCCAGCACCACTTGCCCCAGCGTCGCGCGGGGCACGACCTCCAGATTGCGCTCGACAGCGACTTTCTCCGGCACGAGGCCGAGCTCCGCCGCCAGCCCCGCGAGCGTCAGGCCCGCGCGCACCCGGCGATGCTCGCCATTCACCACGATGCCGATCGTCCCGTCCACGCTCATGAGTATCGCGCACCTTTCGCTTTGAGAGCCGTTGAGGCCGCCATATAGGGAGGGGTCAGAGGCTCGCAACCAAAAGGACCGGATGGCCGATGACGTCCCAGAGAAAAATCTATGTTCTGAACGGCCCGAATCTCAACCTGCTCGGCACTCGCGAGCCGGAGATTTATGGCTTCGACACGCTCGACGATATCGCCGACCGGATGGAGGACGAGGCGCGCCGCGCGAACACCGAGATCGATTTCCGCCAGTCGAACCATGAAGGTCATCTCGTCGACTGGCTGCACGAGGCCAATGCCGAAAACGCCACGGCGGTGATCCTCAATGCCGGCGCGCTCACGCATACGTCCCTTGCGCTCCATGACGCGATCAAGTCGATCTCCGTGCCGGTGATCGAGGTCCATATCTCGAATCCGGCGGCGCGGGAGAGCTTCCGCCGCCACAGCTATGTCGGCATGGCCGCAAAAGGCTCGATCGCGGGTTTCGGCCCGCTTTCCTACATGCTCGCGCTGGAAGCCGCGCTGGAGATGGACTGAATCTGTTGCCTTATGCGGCGAAGGGCAATAGGCCCTGCGCCCATTCCGAGACATAACAGGGTTCCAAGGACAATCATGGCCGACAAGACCAACGGTGGCGAAAGCGCGATGCAGGTGGACGTCAACCTCGTGCGCGAACTCGCCGAGATGCTCGATGCGACCAATCTGACCGAGATCGAGGTCGAGGACGGCGAGCGCCGCATCCGCGTCGTGCGCAAGCCCGCCGCGCAGACAGTGAGCTATGGCGCGCCCGTCGCAGCCCCGGCGCCTGCCGCGCCGGTCGCCGCCGCGCCGCTCGTGGAGGCTGCGGCCGCCCCGGCGGGCGCGCAGCCCGGCACGATCAAGTCCCCCATGGTGGGCACATGCTATCTTTCGCCCGAGCCGGGGGCCGAGCCCTTCGTGAAGGTGGGCGACAGCGTGAAGGCGGGGCAGACCCTGCTCATCGTGGAAGCGATGAAGGTCATGAACCCGATCACGGGCCGCCAGCGCCGGCACGGTCAAGGCCGTGCTCGTGGAGAGCGGCCAGCCGGTCGAATATGACCAGCCGCTGATCGTGGTCGCGTGAAGGCGGCCCACCCATGAGCATCGAGAAGCTGCTGATCGCCAATCGCGGCGAGATCGCCCTGCGCATCCATCGCGCCTGCCATGAGATGGGCATCAAGACGGTCGCGGTCCACTCCACCGCCGATGCCGAGGCCATGCATGTGCGCCTGGCCGATCAGGCGATCTGCATCGGGCCGCCCGCCGCCAAGGATAGCTATCTCAACATTCCCGCCATCATCTCGGCAGCGGAGATCTCCGGCGCGGACGCCATTCATCCGGGCTACGGCTTCCTGTCGGAAAATGCCCGCTTCGCCGAGATCGTGGAAGCGCACGGGCTGATCTTCGTCGGTCCCAAGCCCGAGCATATCCGCATCATGGGCGACAAGGTGGAAGCCAAGCGCACCGCCGGCGCGCTCGGCCTGCCGCTGGTGCCGGGCTCGGACGGCGCGATCGAGGATGTCGCCGCCGCCAAGGCCCTGGCGCGCGAGGTCGGCTATCCCGTGCTCATCAAGGCAGCCTCGGGCGGCGGCGGACGCGGCATGAAAGTGGTGCCGGACGAGGACCAGTTCGACAGCCTCATGTCCCAGGCCAAGAGCGAGGCCAAGGCGGCGTTCGGTGACGACACCGTCTACATGGAGAAATATCTCGGCAATCCGCGCCATATCGAGTTCCAGATCTTTGGCGACGGCAATGGCAATGCCATCCATCTGGGCGAACGGGACTGCTCGCTCCAGCGCCGCCACCAGAAAGTGCTGGAGGAAGCCCCCTCCCCCGTCATTTCGGCGGCCGAGCGGGCGCGGATGGGCAATCTCGTCGCGAAGGCCATGGCCGACATGGGCTATCGCGGCGCGGGCACCATCGAGTTCCTTTACGAGAATGGCGAGTTCTACTTCATCGAGATGAACACGCGCATCCAGGTCGAGCATCCCGTCACGGAGATGATCACCGGCTTCGATCTCGTGCGCGAGCAGATCCGCATCGCCGAGGGGCTTCCGCTGTCCGTCACGCAGGACGAGCTGGAATTCCACGGCCATGCCATCGAGTGCCGCATCAACGCGGAAGACCCGGTCACCTTCATGCCTTCGCCGGGCAAGGTGCAGATGCTCCATGTGCCGGGCGGCATGCATGTCCGCGTCGAGAGCGCGCTCTATCAGGGCTACAATGTCCCGCCTTATTACGACAGCATGATCGGCAAGCTGATCGTCTACGGCCGCACCCGCGAGGGCTGCCTGATGCGCCTCAAGCGCGCGCTTGAGGAATATGTCATCGAGGGCATGAAGACGACCATCCCCCTTCACCAGAAGCTGATCGAGGACCCGGACGTCCAGAACGGGGACTATAGCATCAAATGGCTGGAAGAATGGCTGGAGCGCCAGAAGGAGGCGTGAGGCTGGCATCGGGAGCGCGTGCCTCGGGCCGGCTCCCGAATGCCGGGACCGTCCGCTTTCCGTCCGAACGATGAGCGCCGCGCCCCTCATCGCCATCCGGCCCGTCGAACCCGCAGATGCGGGGCAGATCGCCGCCATCTATGCCCATCACGTCCTGCACGGCACGGCGACCTTCGACACCGATCCGCCGGGCGTGGAACAATGGCACGAGAAGATCGGCCAGTGTCTCGGGCGGCAGTGGCCATTCCTCGTGGCGCTTGACGAGGCAGGCACGATCCTGGGCTATGCCTATGCCACGCAGTTCCGCGATCGCCCGGCCTATGCCCATGCCTGCGAGGACAGCATCTATGTCCGCTCCGACCGGACCGGCCAGGGTGTTGGCCGCGCCCTGCTCGCCGCACTGGTCGCCGCGGCCGCCGCGCGCGGCTTCACGCAGATGCTGGCCGTAATCGGCGGCGGAGAGCCCGGCTCGGTCGCGCTCCACGGCCGGCTGGGCTTTCGCCACGCGGGCCGGATGGAGAAAGTCGGCCGCAAGTTCGGGCAATGGCTGGACACCGTCTACATGCAGCGGGCATTGGGCGACGAGGCGCCCGCCGATCGACCCGAACCAAACCGGAAGGACGAGCCATGAAAGCCACGATCTATCACAATCCGCGCTGCTCCAAATCGCGCGAGACGCTGGCAATCCTCGAGAGCACGCCCGGCGTCGACGTCGAGATCGTCGAATATCTCAAGACCCCGCCGAGTCGCGAGACGCTGGCCGAACTGTACGCCCGGGCCGGGATGACGCCGCGCGATGGCCTGCGCAAAGGCGAGGACGGCGCGAAGGCCCTCAAGGAGGCCGATGACGACGCGATCCTCGACGCTATGGCCGCCGACCCGATCCTGATCGAGCGCCCGCTGGTCGCGACCGACAAGGGCGTCCGCCTCGGCCGTCCGCCGGAACGAGTGCGGGAAATCCTCTGAAGAGCCGGGGGATGCTCCGGCCCGAGGATCAATGATCCATACGCCGGGGCAGGCCCGATCTACCCGCCCCCTCAGCCGACCTCGACGCCCTTCCAGAAAGCAATCCGCCCCCGGACGGCTTCCGCCTCGGGCTTGGGGTCGGGATAGTACCAGGCCGCATCCGGGTTGTCGGCGCCGTCGACGTGCAGGCCGTAATAATGCGCCGTGCCTTTCCAGGAGCAGATCGTCGTGGTGTCGCTGGGGCGCAGCACCGCCGGATCGACCGCGTCGGCGGGGAAATAATGATTGCCTTCGACGACAACCGTATCATCGCTGCGGGCGATGACGGCGCCATTCCAACGGGCTTCGACCATATTGCCTCTCCTCGGGTTCGATCGGCGGCGGGGAGCAGGAGAATGACGGCTCTCCTTCCCCGCCCGTTCCTCAGGCCGTCAGGTCCGCCGGCACCACCGGGAGGGAGCGGACCCGCTTGCCCGTTGCCGCGAAGATCGCGTTGGCGATGGCCGGCACCACCGGCGGAAGCGCCGGTTCGCCAAGGCCCGTCACCGGCGCATCGGACAGGACGAATTCCACCACGACATCCTCCGGTGCCGCTCCGATGCGGGGCAGCGGATAATCGTGGAAGTTCGTGCGGTTCGCCGCCCCGTTCACGATCTCGACTTTCTGCCCCGAGAGAATCTGGCCGATGCCGTCGATCACCGATCCCTGCACCTGATGCACGGCATTGATCGGATTGATGATCTGCGCGCCGACATCGCCGGCGACCCAGACCTTCTCGACCTGCACCGCGCCCTTCTCGCTCACCGAGATGTCCACCACTTCCGCGAAATAGCCCCGGTGGCTATAGTAGAAGCCGAAGCCGCGACCCTTGCCGTTGCCGCCTTCGCGCCCTTTCCAGCCGGCCATCTGGCAGACCTTGTCGATGATCGCCCGGGCGCGGCCGGTGTTGAACTCGGGCGTGCTGCCGTCCGGCGAGCCGCCCTCGAACTTGAGCACACGCGGCTCGCCCAGGATGCGCCGGAGCATCTCCGGCAGATCCGTGCCCGCCGCCAGCGCCACTTCGTCAAGGAAGCTCTGGAAGACGAAGGCCATGGCATTGGACGTGGGTGCGCGCAGATAGCCGGTCGGCACATTGCTCTCGATGAACGAGACGCCCAGAGCGACGTCGCCCAGCAAGCGCACCGGGAATTCCGTGTCGTGCATGCCCGCGCCGGTGGCAGGCTTGCCGTCCTTGCCATAGGTCACGAAATGATCCGTGAGCGCCGTCAGGCGGCCCTCGCCGTCCAGTCCGGCACTCAGGCTGTGCCAGCCCCCGGGCCGATAGAAATCATGCCGCAGATCGTCCGTGCGGTTCCAGATGAGCTTGACCGGACGGCCCGGCAGCGCCTTCGCGATCTGCGCGACCTGCGCCATATAATCGTTGGACAGCCGCCGCCCGAAACCGCCGCCGATCCGCGTCATGTGGATCGTGATGTTCTCAGGCGCGATGCCGATTGCCTCGGCCACGATCCTGCGGCCATCGGCAGGGAACTGCGTCGGCGCCCAGAACTCGATCTTGCCGTCCCTGAATTCCGCCGTGCAGTTCTGGGGTTCCAGCGTCGCATGGGCGAGGAAGGGATAATCATAGCGGGCCGAGACGGTCTTCGCGGCGCCTGCCAGCGCACGCGTCGCATCGCCCTTGCTGAACAGCGTGGTCTCAGCCTTGCCGTCCATCTTCTCCGTCGCCTGCCGGGCGAAGGATGCAGTGGAATAGCCCTTCTGCGCATCGACCGACCAGACCGGCTTGAGCGCAGCGCGCGCCTGATTGGCCACCCACCAGCTTTCCGCCACGATGGCGACGGCGTCATGGCCGCCCTTGAGGTCATAGCTGCTGTTCATCGGGATGACCGCGATGATGCCCGGCAGCGCCTTCACCGCCGCCTCGTCGAAGCTTACCAGCGTGCCGCCATAAGTCGGGCAGGCCTCGATCGCGGCCTGCACCATCCCCGGCTTCGCCACGTCGATGCCGAACAGCGGCTTGCCCGCGACGATGGCGGGCGTATCGATCCCGATTTTCGACCGGCCGATGATACGGAACGCGGCCGGTTCCTTGAGGGGCACCTTGTCCAGCGCGGGCGCGGCGACTTTCGCCGCCGCCGCCGCGAGCTGCGCATAAGTCGCGCTGCGCTTGCTGGCCGCATGCGTGACCGTGCCGCCCGCC